>JAYSRZ010000340.1:0-11291 GCA_043720775.1 Variovorax sp.
CTCCGGTCTGCGCTCTGTGCCCGCTGCACAACGTGCGCAAGCTCTTGGATACGCGGCGTACAACATCTTAGAAGGCTTTGAAGGCGACCCAGATGCACAAGCGCACCGTGGCCGCGCTGGCGGCTGGCGCTTTCATGGGCTACCATGGCGGCAAAATTGAGACCACTGGGTCGCTCAAAAATCGCTGTTGCGCTCATGCGCCATTATTTAAAACCGCGCGCCACTGCCCGCGCCACCTCGCCCACCAAACCGGGGCCTTTGTAGATCATGCCGGTGTAGATTTGCACGAGATCAGCGCCAGCGTTGATTTTGCTCATCGCATCATCGCCAGAGAGTACGCCGCCGACGCCGATGATGGGATAGTTTTTTCCTAGGGCTGTTCGCAGCTGTGTGATCACTTGATTGCTGGCTTGCAGCACGGGGCCGCCGGAGAGTCCGCCAGCTTCCTCTGCATGCTTTAAACCTTGCACAGCATCACGAGCGAGCGTCGTGTTTGTAGCGATCACGCCGTCGATCTTGTGCTTTTGCAGCGTGAGCGCGATCACTTTGATTTGTGTTTCATCGAGATCGGGGGCGATTTTGAGGAAGATGGGTTTCTGTGTGCCGTGCTCTTGCGCGAGTTCGGCGCGACGCTGGGCAATGCTCCCTAGCAAGCCATCGAGCGCCTCATCGCTTTGCAGAGCGCGTAGATTTTTTGTATTCGGCGAAGAGATATTGACGGTGATGTAGTCAGCATACGGATACACACCTGCAAGACAAATCAAATAATCATCGACGGCGCGCTCAATCGGCGTGGCGGCATTTTTGCCGATGTTCAAGCCCAGAATCATTCTGTTTTCAAGCGTTTTAGGCACTTTGCCGGCGTACTTACTGCGTGAAGCGCTATAAAAATCAGAGCGTTTGACGTTTTTGATAAAAACATCGAGCCCTTCGTTGTTAAAGCCCAAGCGGTTGATCAACGCGTTTTTTTCTGGGATGCGAAACATGCGCGGCTTGGGGTTGCCGCTCTGGCCAAGCGGCGTGACCGTGCCGACTTCTACAAAGCCAAAACCCATCGCATTCCAAGCGTCAATGCAGCGGGCGTTTTTATCGAGGCCAGCAGCGAGGCCGACGCGATTGGGAAAAGTCAGCCCCGCAATGGTCACGGGATCGCTCACGCGCTTGTTTGCATAGGCTATTTTTAAAGGCGTGCACTGTGTCGCAGCCAGCGAATTGATCGTCACATCATGCGCGGCTTCGGGATCAAGGCCAAATAAAAACGGACGGGCGAGGGGATAAGGAATGAGAGACATTGGATAATCGCGAGCTATGACACAAGATGAATTGAAAACTCTCGTTGGCCTAGCCGCATGCAAATATGTGGTGAAAGGTGAAATTGTAGGCGTGGGCACGGGCTCGACGGTGAACAAGTTTATTGACGCGCTCGCAGCGATCAAAAACGACATCAAAGGCGCGGTGAGCTCATCTGTGGCGTCCACCGAGCGGCTCAAGGCTTTGGGCATCCCAGTGTTTGACGCGAATGAGGTGAGTGAGCTGTCGGTGTACATCGACGGCGCAGACGAGATTGATCACGCGGGCTACATGGTCAAAGGCGGCGGCGCGGCGCTTACGCGGGAAAAAATCGTCGCGTCGCTTAGCAAAAAATTTATTTGTATTGCAGATGAGAGCAAACTCGTAAAAACGTTGGGCGCTTTCCCTCTGCCAGTGGAAGTGATTCCGATGGCTGCGGCTCAAATTGTTGCGAAGTTCAAAGTACAGGGCGGCGTGGCCAAACTACGCAGACAAGACGGCTCGCTACTCATCACAGACAACGGCCAACACATTCTCGATGTGACAGGTTTGCAGATTTTTGAGCCGCTCGCGTTTGAAAGCGAAGTCAATCAATGGCCCGGCGTGATTACTGTAGGTGTGTTTGCGCATCAAAAAGCGCAGGTGTGTTTGCTGGGCACAGCAAGCGGTGTGAAGACGCTTGACTTTTAAGCGATTTCGGCGTTCTAGGCCGTAGAACCTGCGTGAAGCGCTACTGAATTTATAGCGTTCATCAAAAAACTAGAAACGAATGCCCGTTGGATTACTGGGAGACGTGGCGGGCGCAGCTGGTGCTGGTGCAGCGACGACCGGAGCAGGCGCTGGCGCAGGAGCGGCTTTCGCCACCAAAGGGCTGGCCGCAGGATTGCGGTAGCCTGCTGGCAGCTGCGATGTCTTGGGATAGCCCGCGAGATCCAACGTTTGCGACCATTCGGAATTTGAAAAACCTTTCATTTGCTGGCCGCCCACTGTGGCTAGCGGCAGAGATGGCTCGCCGGCCAAGCGCGTGAGTGCCGCTGCATCTTCTGCTCCCTCTACGGTGCGCTCAGTAAACGGAATACCGCGCGCGCGCAGCATCGTGCGGCCTGCATCGCAGGGCGCACAAACTTTGCCGGTGTACAGCGTCACAGGAAACTTTTGCGCCACAGTGCGCAGCTCAAATGGCAAACCCGCACCGCTCGTGCTTTCCGCAAATGAGCCGCCGCGCCCGGTGGTCACTTTCGCGCCCGATGATGGCGAGGGCGGCTGGTCAGAGAAAGTGACCTTGCCGTCAGGCCCGACGCTGCGATACAGCTGCTGGGCGCTGCTTTGCATGCTCAAAACGGCCAAAAGAGCCATAGATACTGCGTGAAGTGCTACGTTTTTCATAGTGACCCTGTGAATAACTTCGAAGAAAAGCAGATGGTATCAGGCCATGCCGCTGTGGCGCAAGAGTGCATCGAGCTGCGGGGCTCTGCCTCTAAACGCCGCAAAGCTCTCCGCGGCTGACCGGCTACCGCCGACCTCCAAGACTTCTTTGCGGTATTTGCGCCCTGTTTCTACTTGCGCGGCGGCTGCCTGCCCACTCTTGGCAGCGGCTTCTTCAAAGGCTGCATAAGCATCGGCGGAAAGAAGTTCCGCCCACTTGTAACTGTAATAACCCGCTGCATAGCCGCCGGAGAACACATGGCCAAAGCTGTTGGGCGTGCGCACTTCTTGCGGCCTTGGCAACACGCCAATTTCTTTATGCGCCGCACGAGAGACAGTCAACGGATCGGCTTTAACGCTATCCGCTTCCATGTGCATCAGCATGTCAAACAGCGCAAATTCGACTTGCCGCAGCGTCTGCATCCCGCTCTGAAAATTCTTAGCCGCCAGCATTTTTTCAAACAACTCTTTTGGCAACGCAGCGCCCGTGTCCACATGCGCCGTCATGTGTTTGAGCACATCCCATTCCCAGCAAAAATTCTCCATGAATTGGCTGGGCAGCTCCACTGCATCCCACTCCACGCCGCTGATGCCGCTCACATCGCGCTCGCTCACCTGCGTGAGCATGTGATGCAAGCCGTGGCCGAATTCGTGGAAGAGCGTGATCACATCATCATGCGTGAGCAGTGCTGGCTTGCCATCCACACCATCTGCGAAATTGCAGATCAGATGCGCGACGGGGATTTGCAACTTGCCCGTATCAGGCCGCAGCCAGCGGGCGCGCACATCATCCATCCATGCACCGCCGCGCTTGCCGTCTCGGGCAGGTGTGTCGAGGTAAAACTGAGCGATCTTGGTTCCGTTCCTCATCAGCGCGTAAAACTCAACTTTCGGATTCCACACCGGCGCTTCATCGCGTTGAATATCCACTTCAAACAGCGTTTGAATAATATTGAACAGCCCGGCTAAAACTTTTGGCGCAGTGAAATACTGTTTCACTTCTTGCTCGCTGAAAGCGTATTTCGCCTCTTTCAGCTTCTCGCCAATGAAAGGCCAATCCCACGCCTGTGGATCGTTCATGCCTAGTTCTTTCGCCGCAAAATCGCGCATCTCTTGTACGTCTTTTTGCGCAAACGGCTTCGCGCGCAACCCGAGATCACGCAAGAATTTCACCACCTCTTCCGGCGAGTTCGCCATCTTCGGCACGAGCGAGACTTCCGCAAAATTCGCATAACCCAGCAACTTAGATTCTTCTTGCCGCAGCGCGAGGATTTCTCGCATGATCGGCGTGTTGTCAAACTTTCCGCTTTCAAAGAGCTCACTAGCTCGGGTGTTGTGCGCCATGTAAAGCTTCTCGCGCAAAGCGCTGCTCTTGGCATATTGCATCACCGGCAGATAGCAAGGCATTTTCAGCGTGAGCTTGTAGCCCGGTGTACCATCTATCTCGGCCAATTGCTTCGCGGTCGATTTCACATCGTCTGGCAAGCCATCCAATTCGCTCTCAGAAGCAAAATAAGCAAACGCCTCCGTTGAATCCAGTGTGTTTTCGCTGAATTTTTGAGAGAGCTCGGAGAGCCGCGTTTGAATCGCCGCAAACCGCTCTTTCGTTGCGCCCTTCAACTCCGCACCACCGAGCTTGAAACTGCGCAGCGCATTGCTGTGCGCCTTCTTTTGCTCTTTGTTCAGCGAATCCAATGAAATAGCCTTGTATTTCGCAAACAGCCGCTCATCCGAGCCCAGCGCCGTATAAAACTCACTCACCGAAGCCAGCTTCTCGTTATAAGCCGCCCGCAGTTCAGGCGTATCGACCACAGCATTCAAATGCCCCACTGCGCCCCAAGCGCGAGAAAGCCGCTCCGTCTGCACATCCAACGTGGCAGAGAGCTTCTTCCAGTCAGCCGGAAAGTCCGGCTGCGTGGCCGTGTCCAGCGCAATTTGCGCATTCGCAATCAACGCATCCACAGCTTCGGCCACATGGCTGGGCTGGATTGCGGCGAATTGAGGTAGATCAGAAAAATCGAGGAGAGGATTGGTAGTCATAGTTCTTGAGATGCGGGCGTTTGCAATGATTTAAAGCATGATAGCAAGCTGCATGAAATCCCTTCAGCGTCAAAATAATACGACTTTTTTTAAGTTAATTTAATAAAAGTCGCAACTTTTATTAAATTAACTATAAAATAGTCGCATGAAACGCTATTTAGACGCTCGCGTGCAGCAAGATTTAACCCAAAAGATGGTGATCTTGACGGGTGCACGGCAAGTCGGCAAAACCACACTGAGCCGCCAACTCGTCCAGCAGTTGCCAAGCTCGGTGTACTTGAATTACGACGTCGCCGCAGATCGTGCAGTGATTCTTGCGCAATCTTGGCCGCAGCGTGCGCCTCTGCTGGTGCTCGATGAAATCCACAAAATGCCCGGCTGGAAAAGTTGGCTCAAAGGCGTGGTAGATGGTCGTTGGAAAAACGAGACGAGCGGCACAGCACAGCACATCTTAGTCACAGGCAGTGCGCGGATGGACACCTTTCGCCAAACCGGCGAATCTTTAGCTGGCCGATATTTTTCTCATCGCTTGCATCCCATCTCAGTGCGCGAATGGTGCGCTCACTCAACTTGCACGCCTGATGAAGCCATGCTTCATCTGCTTGCACGCGGTGGATTTCCCGAGCCGTGCTTAGCGCCTTCGGAACTTGATGCACAGCGCTGGCGCAACACCTACTTCACCGACATGCTGCGCGAAGATTTGGTGGAATTCTCGCGCGTGCGTGAAGTCAACACCATCAAATTGTTTGCGCAATTGCTGCGACAGCGCGTGGGCTCGCCTTTGTCGCTTGCATCGATTGCGCGAGACATGAACGTCTCGCAACGAACGCTAGCCTCCTATCTCGACATTCTTGAAGCGCTCTATATCGTATTCGTCGTGCGCCCGTGGAGCCACAACATCGCCCGCGCCACGCTGCTGCAACCCAAAGTGTATTTTTACGACACAGGCTTGGTGCAAGGAGACGAGGGCCTGCGCTTTGAAAACCTCGTCGCCTGCCATTTGCTCAAAGCCGCGCATTGGCAAACCGACAGCTTAGGACAACGAACTGGCTTGCACTACATCCGCACCAAAGACGGCGCAGAAGTCGATTTCGCGCTATCGGATGACAACCAACCCGAGCCCACGCTGACGCATTTGATTGAATGCAAAGTTGCTGACACAAAAATCCACAAAGCACTCGCTCGATTTAGCGCAGAACAACCAAAAGCAAGCAGCGTCCAACTCGTGCGCGATATGACCAACCCGCAAGAACGCGGCGACGTACAAATCTTGCCAGCGGCTCAATGGTTGCATGGTTTGGCAGCGTGATTCGGCTCAGCAAATAAGCCAAATACAAAAAGTGACTACTTGTCACACTGGAAGAAACGCATGCGGATGTTGCCGCAGGGCGGTTTCAAATTTGTACGGCTGCAGAGCATGTAGCTGAAATTGAACATGCGCTAAACAGCAATCTCGGAATGCCTTCGCGTCGGACTACTCTGCGAGTAGACGCAAAAAATTTGACACCACAGCAGAACAGTCAGTTGGGTTTGATTGCAAGAGGCAGTGCGACCCTTGCATATTCACGATTTTCAATGTCTTGATTCGCTCGATGAAATCACCGCTACAGCTGCGGGGAATCAAGCGGTCTTGCAGTGCATTCATGCAAAGCACTGGACAGTCGATACTCTGTAATTGCGCCAAAACATTGACACTTGCAATCGCGCGCAACCTCGACCAAATCGTTGGTGCAGACAAAATCTGAACAGCAGCCAAAACTTCGTTCTCCAGATCTCGGGATTGAAGGCCATGCACTAAGCCATGGCGGATCGCTTGACGCTGGATAAAAGCAGGTGGCAAGAATTTCATTTTGAGCGCCAAGCTGATCAAGCGCGGCTGCGGATTACGTGCAAACGTGCACACCAGAATCAAGGCTTTGAGGTTTGCTGGATTTTGTGCGGCTATTGAGATGGCCAATGACCCGGAGAACGACTCGCCAAGCAAAGCAAACGGTTCGTTGGCTGGCAGCTGATCCAACACGAAAGGCAAAAGCTGTTCGTAGCCCCATGCTTCATTGGGATAGCGGATGACGACAGGCTCAAAATCAGCCGGTAAATGCGGCGTAAATCTAGCAAACAGATCACCCGTGCCATCCATACCGGGCAATAAAACAAGCTTCATACAAGCAACATCGCAAAGCGCAGATCAGCTCAATCCCGCCCCGTCTTCTTCACAGATTTCATCTTCGGTTTCGCGCGTTTGACAGAGCCGCCGCGCGTGATGCGTTCGTTGCCTAAAACGCGCAAAGTTTTCACTTCTCTGCGGCCTGTGCTGCGGCTCGTTTTGGCGAACTTCACTTCCTTGGGGCCGCGCATGCGCTCAACATCTTCGCCGTAGACGCGCTCTTTTTCTACCTTCGGCCGCCAGAGCACGAGGAGTTTGCCGATGTGTTGGATGGGGGCGCAACTCAGGTCATCGCAGAGCTTGAGGTAAGCGGCTTCGCGTGCGCCGCGGTCATCGCCTGTGACGCGAACTTTGATGAGGCCGTGCGAGTTCAGCGCTAAGTCAATCTCTTTTTGCACGCCGGGCGTGAGGCCGTCGCTGCCGATCATGACGACGGGGTCAAGGTGATGTGCGTCTGCGCGGTGCGCTTTGCGCTCTTGGATGGTGAGTTCGATTTTTGGCATTTGGGTGTGTCCTGAGGCGAAAAATGCGCTCGTGGGACAATTATCCTCTGCGCAACACAAAATTCCCATGAAGATCAAGTCTAAAAAAGTCAATAAAGCGTGGTTTAACGACCATATCAACGATCCTTACGTCAAGATGGCAAAGAAGGATGGCTATCGCGCACGCGCTGCTTACAAGCTCAAGGAGATTGACGAAACCCTTAAGCTACTCAAACCCGGCCAAGTGGTGGTGGATTTGGGCTCCGCGCCAGGCGCTTGGAGCCAGTATGCGCGGCGCAAGATGGCGCCTAAAAATGAAAGCATGGGCAAAGGCGGCGGCGCAGCGGTGGGCGAGCTCAATGGCGTGATCATCGCTTTGGATCTTTTGCCGATGGAGCCGATTGAGGCAGTCCAATTCATTCTGGGGGATTTTTCTACCGATGAAGTGCTGGAGAAATTGCTACAAAAAGTAGAGCACTCAGCGCAGGTTCCACGGGTTGAAAACGACGAAAAGGCTTCTAAAGCACGAGATTTAAGAGTCGTGGATGTGGTGCTGAGCGATATGGCGCCTAACCTCTCGGGCGTGGCCTCAAGCGATTCAGCGCGCGTGGCTCAGCTGATTGAATTGGCTGTGAATTTCGCACAAATCACGATGAAGCCTGAGGGCACATTGATCGTCAAACTCTTCCATGGCAGCGGCTACAGCCAGATCGTCGAAGAGTTTAAAAAGACCTTTAAAGTCGTCAAGCCGATCAAGCCCAAAGCCAGCCGTGATAAGTCAGCGGAGACGTTTTTAGTGGGCATCGGTCTGAAGCCCACAGCGCTCAAACAGCATGGCTTGCCGAAGGAAGAGTAAGCCGCTCTCAACGCTTGTGAGTACAAAATCACGAGAAAAGCACGAAATCATTAAGGTTTCACTGCGTAACTAGATGGCCGCCGCGCTTGAAAAGCCTAGAATTAGCCTTAGTTTCAACAATTAGCGCGAAGATGTCTTCTCGCATGGAGTGTTCTCTTGAACAACAATCAGTGGTTTTCTAAAGTTGCGGTCTGGCTCGTGATTGGGCTGATCTTGTTCACCGTTTTTAAGCAGTTTGAAAACCGCGTGAGCCCGGCTGGCCCGCAGGTGTTGTATTCGCAGTTTATTGACGATGTGCGCGGCGGCAAAATCAAAAAGGTGGAGATTCAGCGCGCACCGGGCAAACCGTCCACAATTGCTGTGATTCCTAAAGATGGCGTGCGTTATTCGCTGGTCGATCCTGGTGATTATCAGCTAGTGAATGATCTCGTGAAATACGGCGTGGAATTCAACGCCGCGCAGCCAGAAGAAGGCTCGTTCCTGCTCTCCATCTTGATCAACTGGGCGCCGATGCTGCTCTTCATCGGCGTGTGGATTTATTTCATGCGACAAATGCAAGGCGGCGGCAAAGGCGGCGCGTTTAGCTTCGGCAAATCCAAAGCCCGCATGATGGATGAGAACAACAACAACATCACATTCGCGGACGTTGCCGGCTGCGATGAAGCGAAAGAAGAAGTGAAAGAAGTCGTGGACTTTTTGAAAGACCCCGGGCGCTTCCAAAAGCTGGGCGGGCGCATTCCACGTGGCCTCTTGCTAGTGGGCCCTCCGGGCACGGGTAAAACTTTGCTCGCCAAATCAATCGCTGGCGAGGCAAAGGTACCTTTCTTCTCGATTTCAGGCTCAGACTTTGTGGAAATGTTTGTCGGCGTAGGCGCATCGCGTGTGCGCGATATGTTTGAAAACGCGAAGAAGAATGCACCTTGCATTATCTTCATTGACGAGATTGATGCTGTGGGCCGTCAGCGTGGCGCAGGCCTGGGCGGTGGCAATGATGAGCGCGAGCAAACGCTCAATCAAATGCTGGTCGAGATGGATGGCTTTGAAACTAATCTCGGCGTGATCGTGGTGGCGGCAACCAACCGGCCAGATATCTTGGACGCGGCACTCTTGCGCCCCGGACGATTTGACCGTCAGGTGTATGTGACGCTCCCCGATATTCGTGGCCGCGAACAGATCCTGAACGTTCACATGCGCAAAATCCCGATGGGGCAAGATGTGAACCCGAGCGTGATCGCACGCGGCACGCCTGGCATGAGCGGCGCTGATCTGGCGAATCTTTGCAACGAAGCTGCCTTGATGGCTGCGCGGCGTAATGCCCGCGTGGTGGAGATGGTGGATTTTGAGAAAGCGAAAGACAAGATCCTCATGGGCCCTGAGCGCAAGAGCATGATCATGCCCGAGGAAGAGCGCAAAAACACTGCGTATCACGAGAGTGGCCACGCGCTGATTGGTCGCTTGCTGCCCAAATGCGATCCTATTCACAAAGTGACCATCATTCCGCGCGGCAGAGCGCTGGGTGTGACGATGAGCTTGCCTGCGCAAGACCGCTACAGCTATGACAAAGAATTCATGCTCAACCAAATCGCCATGCTCTTTGGCGGGCGCATTGCCGAAGAAGTGTTCATGAACCAAATGACCACGGGCGCGAGCAATGACTTTGAACGCGCTACGTCAATAGCTCGTGACATGGTGACGCGCTACGGTATGACGGAGGCCCTTGGGCCTATGGTGTACGCTGACAATGAAGGCGAAGTTTTTCTAGGCCGCAGCGTGACGAAGACGACCAACATGAGCGAGACCACCATGCAAAAGGTGGATGCCGAGGTGCGTAGCATCATCGATAGTCAATACGCTCTCGCTCGCAAATTGATCGAAGACAACAAAGACAAGATGCACGCGATGGCCAAAGCCCTGCTCGAATGGGAAACCATCGACATGAGCCAACTCGACGACATCATGGCCGGCCGCGCGCCGACAGCACCAAAAGATTGGGTGCCTCGCGTGCCGCCTCAGAGTGGTGGCGACGGTGGCGGCTCAGGCAGTGCGCCTGTGGTGGTGCAACCTGCGCCTACTGCTGCTTAAAGCTTTACTGATTTAAATAACACTGAAATACAAAACATCCGGACGCGAAAGGCGCGAAAGTTACGCGAAACAAAACACCAAAAAGAAAATTTCATTGTGAATTTCTTTTTTGCGTCTTTTGCGTAACCTTTGCGTCTTTCGCGTCCGGATGTTTTTTGTCTTTGAATTTAACAATGTGGCAAACCACCCGCTTCCAAATCGATCTCACGCAGCCTAAAATCATGGGCATTGTGAATCTCACGCCGGATTCGTTCTCAGATGGCGGGCAGCTCGCGAATGTAAAACAAGCGCTTATTCATTGCGAGCAGCTCATCAAAGATGGCGCAGATATTCTTGATCTAGGTGCAGAATCGTCGCGCCCCGGAGCGCCACCTGTCTTGCTTGAAGATGAATTAAAGCGCTTGATGCCGGTACTGGCAGAAGCCGTGAAGTTCGGCGTGCCGATCAGCATCGATACCTACAAACCGCAAGTCATGCAAGCCGCGCTCGATGCAGGCGCAGATATCATCAACGACATCTGGGGCTTTCGCCGCGAAGACAATGGATTGAGTTCAGCACAAGTCGTGATGGATCATGGCCGTTGCGGCCTCGTGATGATGCATATGCATCGCTCACCGCAAACCATGCAGCTTGATCCTCTGCCCGAAAGCGAAGATGTGGTGCAGCGCGTGAAAAGTGACTTGCTATCTTTTTATGAGCACCTTACGCAGATTCCATGCCGGGTAGATGCCGATTTGGCTTCAAAAGCAGTGCGGAAAGCTGATTTAAAACAACGCCTGCTGATCGACCCCGGTATTGGCTTTGGTAAAACCGTGGCGCAAAATTTCGCCTTGCTCGCAAGGCAACGCGAGTTGCTGGAGCTAGGCTTTCCACTGCTTGCTGGCTGGTCACGAAAATCGTCGCTGGGTGTCGTCACAGGCATCACTGAAGCCAAAGATCGCGTGATTCCGAG
>JAYSRZ010000341.1:0-1370 GCA_043720775.1 Variovorax sp.
CAGCGCAAGGTGACCATGGATGAACTGTTTACTTATGCGGCTGTTAACCGCGTGGCCAATGTGATGCGCCCTTATCTTGAGGCTCTGGTGGCATGAGTACGGGAAGCAGCCGAAATCTGGCGGCGTCCGTTCGTGCCCGCTTGAAGCAACGCGCTGACGCCGGGGGCCAGGACTTTAATCTGACGCTGACCCATTACGGGCTGGAGCGCCTGCTGTACCGGCTGTCGGTATCTGATCACGCCAACAGCTTTTTGCTGAAAGGCGCCTTGCTGTTTTCGCTCTGGTATGACGTGCCGCACCGGCCCACGCGCGATGTGGATTTACTGGGCTATGGCGCGGACGATGTTGATTCTGTCGTGGCGGTGTTCCAGGCTATCGCCGGCATACCGGTAGACGATGGCATTGCGTTTGATGTGCAGTCTGTCAAAGGCAGTGAAATTCGCAAGCAGGAGGGTTACAGCGGTGTGCGCGTTGACATGCGCGCCTTGTTGGACGGTGCGCGTATCGCGCTCCAGATTGACGTGGGCTTTGGCGATGCTGTCACGCCGGAGCCGCAAAACGTGAGCTATCCGGTGCTATTCGCTGAATTTGCAACGCCGCAACTGCGTGCATACCCCAAAGACACCGTGGTGGCCGAAAAGCTGCACGCTATTTGCGTGCTGGGTATGGCCAACACGCGGATGAAAGACTATTTCGATTTGTGGGTGTTGCTGCAAGATGCCGAACTGCGAGATGTTGAATTGCGCCGTGCAGTGGTCGCAACGTTTGCGCGGCGAGGCACCGCTTTGCCAAGTGGCACTCCGGCAGGCTTGCGCAATGAATTTGCAGAAGACGCAACCAAACAAATGCAGTGGCAAGCGTTTCTGAAAAAGAATCGCCTGAGCGCCATGCCCTTGACAGACTTGGTCAACTTCCTGCGCGCAAGATTTGAAGCTGTTGGCATCGTTTGAGCATCCCACTTTAGGTTTCCCACCTTGCATTGATGCCGGCTGGTGCCTAGGGAAGCGCAGATTAGATCGCGTGGATGCGCGGCGCTTGGATTGGGATGGGCTGCAAGGCGCTTTTTGCAGCAAATATCGTGATATTTGCAAGAAAAGCAACGCCGCAGACCGCCCAATCCAAGTGATCGCGCGCCACGATGAATTGATCTGCGCTTTCCCTAGCGTAATGTCTGCTGCATATCCCTGCAACGCACCCCAGCAAAACTACCAACGTAAGGGCGCATCCGAGCCTGTCCGCATTGAATCTTTCGCTCGATTAAAAATATCCACAAACCGGCAGGCAGAAGAAATGAAAATTTGAGCGCCATGCTTGCCCGGCGGGTGCGTGCAGGGCAGTGACGCGGGTGGCATTTCGAATCGGCAAAAGAA
>JAYSRZ010000342.1:0-1366 GCA_043720775.1 Variovorax sp.
TGTTCTCGTGGGCGTTGCCACGGAAATCAATGCTCGGGCGCACAACGATGCGGCCGCCGCTCATGCCTTTGCCGGTGTAATCATTGGCCTCGCCGATCAGATACAGCGTGATGCCGCGAGCGAGGAACGCGCCAAAGCTTTGGCCGCCCGTGCCTTCTAACTGGATGCGGATCGAATCATCTGGCAAGCCTTTAGAGCCATAGCGCTTGACGACTTCGCCGGAAAGCATCGCACCCAAAGAGCGGTTCACGTTGCGCGCCGCTTCGATGAAATGGACTTTCTCGCCTTTTTCCAAAGCAGCTTTAGATTTTTCAATCAGCTTCAGATCAAGCGCTTTATCCAGCGCGTGATCTTGCGTGCTCTCATGTTTGCGCGGCACATCTGCGGGCACTTCTGGTTGGTAGAAAACGCGAGAGAAATCAAGGCCCTGCGCCTTCCAATGCGCGATGCCTTTGCGGGTGTCGAGCAGCTCAGCATGGCCAATCAAATCATCAAACTTTTTGATACCCAGCTGCGCCATGATGCCGCGCACTTCTTCTGCCACGAAGAAGAAATAGTTCACCACATGCTCTGGCTTGCCTTGGAATTTGGCGCGGAGCACAGGATCTTGCGTGGCCACGCCCACGGGGCAAGTATTCAGATGGCATTTGCGCATCATGATGCAGCCTTCCACCACCAGCGGCGCGGTGGCAAAGCCCATTTCGTCTGCACCGAGTAGGGCGGCAATCACCACATCGCGGCCGGTCTTCATCTGCCCATCGGCTTGCACGCGAATGCGGCCACGTAGGCGGTTGAGCACGAGGGTTTGCTGAGTTTCAGCCAAGCCGAGCTCCCATGGCGTGCCGGCGTGCTTGACGGAGGACAGAGGCGAGGCGCCCGTGCCGCCATCATGCCCAGCGATTACGACGTGATCAGCCTTGCACTTGGCGACACCTGCGGCAATCGTACCCACGCCGACTTCTGAAACTAGCTTCACTGAAATATCTGCCGCGCTGTTGGCATTTTTCAAATCGTGAATAAGCTGCGCGAGATCTTCAATCGAGTAGATGTCGTGATGCGGAGGAGGGGAGATCAAGCCCACACCCGGAACGCTATAACGCAACGCGCCGATGTAGTCGCTCACCTTGCCGCCGGGCAACTGGCCGCCTTCTCCGGGCTTGGCGCCCTGCGCCATCTTGATCTGGATTTGATCGGCAGAGACGAGATACTCCGCCGTCACACCGAAGCGGCCAGACGCCACTTGCTTGATCTTGCTGCGTAATGAGTCACCCGCTTGCAGAGGAATGTCGGCCACGATGCGATCGCCACCGAGTTGCGTGCCCACGCTTTCGCCTGCTTTGATCACGGGGATGAAGCGTTGGCCTTT
>JAYSRZ010000343.1:0-1365 GCA_043720775.1 Variovorax sp.
CGCTTGGCCGGCGTCATGAAGCAGTTGCGCGGGCAAGCGCGGCTGACCGAGGACAATATACAAGAAGCCCTGCGCGATGTGCGCATGGCCCTGCTCGAAGCCGACGTGGCTTTACCGGTAGTGCGTGATTTTATTGCGCAGGTTAAAGCGCGCGCTTTAGGACGCGATGTGCTCACCAGTCTCACGCCGGGCCAGGCGCTGATCCAAGTGGTGCATGAAGAATTGGTGCGACTGATGGGCGAGAGCCAGGTAACGCTCAATCTCGCCACCACACCGCCTGCCGTGATCTTGATGGTGGGCTTGCAGGGAGTCGGTAAAACCACCACCAGCGGTAAACTAGCGCGACTCCTCAAGGAGCAGAAAAAGAAAGTCTTGCTGGCCAGTTGCGACGTGTATCGCCCCGCCGCGATTGAGCAACTGCGTTTGCTTGGAAAGCAGCTGGAAGTGGATTTCTTTGAAGCGCCCAGTCAAGACAAGCCGCTGCAAATTGCGCTCGCTGCACATGCGTATGCCAAAAGCCGTTACTACGATGTGCTGTTGGTTGATACTGCAGGACGCTTGGCTATCGATGCGGACATGATGGCGGAAATCGGTGCCCTCCACAGTGCGCTCAAGCCGATTGAAACCTTGTTCGTGGTGGATGCGATGCAAGGGCAAGACGCCGTGAATACGGCCAAAGCGTTTAATGAAACCTTGCCCTTGACCGGTATCGTCCTTACCAAGTTGGATGGTGATGCGCGCGGTGGTGCGGCCTTGTCGGTGCGGCATATCACGGGCCAGCCCATCAAGTTCGTCGGTGTTTCGGAAAAATTAACGGGCTTAGAACCCTTCTACCCGGACCGTATGGCCTCGCGTATTCTCGGCATGGGCGACGTCATGTCGCTGATTGAGGATGCGCATAAGCACGTTGATCAAGCCGAAGCGATCAAGCTGGCGAAGAAGATGAAAACCGGTAAAGGTTTCGACCTTGAGGATTTCAAAACGCAGTTACAACAAATGCAAAAAATGGGTGGGCTATCCGCACTCATGGACAAATTGCCGGGCAATCTGGCACAAGCCGCTCAGGGAAAACCTGTGGACGATAAGGCGCTGGGTCGGGTCGAAGGGATTATCAACTCCATGACCCCCACCGAGCGCCGTCACCCGGAGTTACTCAAAGCTTCTCGCAAGCGCCGCATCGCGGCTGGTGCAGGCGTGCCGGTGCAAGAGATCAACCGCTTACTCAATCAATTTGAGCAAATGCAAAAAATGATGAAGAGCATGGCCAAAGGCGGTATGGCGAAAATGATGCGGGGTATGAAGGGGATGATGCCGGGGATGTGATGCGCCGTAGCGCATCACAATTTAGTTCGGCTTGGCTGCACT
>JAYSRZ010000344.1:0-1365 GCA_043720775.1 Variovorax sp.
TAACCGAAGGACGACTAAATGAGGGCATCAAGCCCAGTGTTTGCAGCGTGCCTAACAGGGTGGAGCCTTTCATCGGACTGCCATTGTCTGAGTGCAGCACCACTTGATGGGGGGCGATGCCCTCTCTCGCACAAATATCACGTATGACTTCGCTTGCTTGCTCACTACTTTCAGTTTCGTAAATCTGCCAGCCCACTATTTTACGGCTAAAAATATCCATAAAAAGATACAGGTAATAGTAGATACCCATGACCAGTGTCGGCAGATAAGTGATGTCCCAACTAAATAGCTGATTGGGTGCGGCAGCACACAGCGCGCGGGGCTTGCTGCGTGCTTGTGCGGGTCGCTCTGAGCCACGATGTGCGAGCTGTTTAGCGGCGCTTAGCACACGATAAAAGCTCGATTCAGAGGCAATATAACAGCCTTGATCGGCCAGCCTCGGGACGATCTGGCTGGGCGATAGATGTGCAAACTCGTCTGAATTGGCGATGGCCAATAGCTGTTGACATTCTGCTGCCGCGAGCTGATTTTTAGGCGTTTGTATTCTCGCTGGCCGTTGATCGCCCATTGGCACTGCACGCCGCGCGTCATTCTGCCAGCGTTGCAGCGTGCGCTCGGAAAGACTGATAGCGGCACAGGCACGAACCTGGCGTGCGCCCGATGCGATACTCTCGTCGACTAATGCAATGATTTGGTTACGCACTGTGAGAGTAGTCATTTGACCTCGCCCTCCCACAGTGCGCGGAACTTTTTTTGTAGGATCAGCAACGCTGCCGCCTCCGCCAGCGCTTTTTCTTTGCGTGTCAGCTCGCGTTTGAGTTGCTCGTTTTCGTCTTTGAGGCCGCGCAATTCACGACTGTCAGGAAGGCTTGCTGCGGTGGCTTTTTGAGGGCTGCAAAAGGCTGTCTTCCAGCTGCTGAGATGGTGGGCGAACAAGCCTCGTTCACGGCACCATGCGTTGAGGGCTTCGCCTGATAGGACATGGCTTTCTTGTAAAGCCAGCAGCTGTTCTTCGGCTCGCCAATCTTGCGGGCGCTTCTCTTTTGCCATGACATCAGGCGCGTTGCGGTTTTCTTTCACTTTATTTCTCATCCAATTCTTTATTGTGTAGTGATTGATATTGAGCTCTCCTGCTACCGATTGTATCGTCCGGTTGCCACGAGAATATACTTTAACCAGCGCTTGTTCTATAAACGCTGCAGAATATGTTAATTTCATTGTTGCCTCTTTGGGTAAGTTTTAATTTTTAGAGGCGACAACTAGTCTGACACAGGGGGGGTGCGGCAGCACACAGCGCGCGGGGCTTGCTGCGTGCTTGTGCGGGTCGCTCTGAGCCACGATGTGCGAGCTGTTTAGCGGCGCTTA
>JAYSRZ010000345.1:0-3878 GCA_043720775.1 Variovorax sp.
CCACGCCACCAATTGCGCCCGAGCCATAAATCGCAGACACATTACCTCGCACGATTTCAATGCGTTCAATTTGATCCACTGCCAGATGCTCAAGCCCTAGGCTGCCCGTCGCATCCTGCCGCGTGAGCGGAATGCCGTCGAGCAAGACCAATGTTTGTAATGAAGCTGAGCCGCGCAAATAAAGGGAGCTGGCTGTGCCCCTGCCGCCGTTTTGCGTGAACTGCACGCCCGCCTCGCGCTGCAGCAAGCTCAGCACATCGCTCGCCTGCGAGCGCTCAATGTCTGCGCGCTGCAATACTGTGGTGTGGGGCAAAGTGTCGGTGAGCTGCTGCGGATTGCGGCTGGCTGTGACGACGATGGGTTTGAGTTCGGGGGTGGTTTGCGCAGTTGTGAAACCTGCAAAAGAGAGGCATGCAGCGGCGCAAGCCGACGCGATGCTGCGTTGAGCAAACAAAGGGGTTTTCATAAAAAGGAAATAAACAAAGCATGTCCTGTGTCAGCTTCCCCGCTGACGTGGACGAATGTGATGCGGCCAGCCTGACGGCAAGACACATCGCCTTGTTGGCCGGTATCCGGGCTGATGGATTGCAACCTGCTGAAGCCTTCCCAAGCATTTGCATGCTCAGTGGCTCTGTTTAGCAAGCGGGCTCGCATCCAAAGATACAAACCGTCCATTCACCGTTGCGGGGGCAGCGCGGGCTCGGAGTCTTCACTCCTTCCGCTTCCCGTTGAACTACAGCGCAGAATTGCGCCGCGAGCACCAACGCCTTGATTCTAAACCGTTGTCCAAATGTCACTGCGCTGGCTTTTGCGCTCATTAAAGCCACCGCAAATGCTTGCTAAACCTTAAAAACTTAGCCTAAAATCAATAACTTACACCCGCTTTTGACAGCAAATTCTTCAAAGTATTGAGACGCCATGCAAGAAGCCCCCGAAGCCATGTCTGCGCAAATCGATGCAGTCATCGAGCGCACCGAGCGCTTGCTGCTGCGCCACGAAGAGCTCACGCGCACCAATGCATTGCTGCAAGATCAGCTCAATGCTATAGCGCACGAGCGCGACACCCTCAAATCTCGCCTGGCTGCAGCACGCTCACGTATTGATGCATTGATTGAGCGGCTTCCTGAGCAAGCCCCCGCTGCAAATGAGAGCGCCGCATGAAGCAACTCGAAGTACAAATCATGGGACAAAGCTATTTGCTGGCCGCGCCCGAAGGCGGCGAGCAACGCTTGCTCACTGCGGTAGAAAAAGTCGATACCGCCATGTGCCGCATCCGCGATGCAGGCAAAGTCAAAGCGCGTGATCGCATCGCTGTGTTGGCGGCACTGAATTTAGCGTTTGAGACGGATCCATCAAACTTTGCTGCAACAGCAGCAAGCGCCCCGGCGCCATTAGCTGCATCTCCTGCCAGCAACTACGGGCCAGACGCTCGCTTGTCTGCCCTTATGGCCAAGCTTGATCAATCGTTGCTCACCAGCGACGGGCAATTGCTTTAAGCCTCGAAACCCAGCACATCGCCAGCGCGCAACACATAGCCGCGAGCCACCTTGATGCGAATCTGATGCCCGCGCGTCACGCAAGCTGCAATCTGATCGAGCAATTCATTCATCTGCGCCTCTGAGCCCATCGTGCTATGTTGCGTCTTGAGCCAATGGCGTAAATAATTTGCCTGCGCTGATCGAGGCAAAGTTTGCAGCACTTTGATATTTGGCGGCAGTCCCACAGTCGCTACTAAATCAATAGCGCTCTGCGCAAGTAATATGCCGGCTTGAGCCATATTTCTTGCCGAACGCGCAAAAGTCTCTCGATATTGCGGAAACACTTCTCGCAGAGCTGGCAGCAGCTGCGCACGAATGCGATTGCGTGTGAAATCCATGCTTTGATTCGTCGGATCTTCTACCCAACCTTGACCAAGATTGGCGCTGCCCGGCTCGCGTCCTGTCAAACCGCGCTCAGCAAGCCATTCGCGGATTCGGCTTGCACCCATGAAAAGATCCGGCGATAAAAACGGCCGCGCCCACTGTACGCCATGGCGCTCGAACTGAGCCGCCATCCCTGAGAGCCCATCCACGCCTGCGCCGCGCGAAAGCGCCAGCAGCAGCGTTTCCACCTGATCGTCTGCATGTTGCGCAAGTAACACGGTTGGCGTATTCACTATCAATTCAGTAGCGCCTTGCGCAGTATCTACGGGCTCAAAATACCGTTTTTGCTTCAAAACATGCTCAGAGATCGCTGCATACCGCGCCCGTCGCGCCGCATCCTCCGGGCTCTGTCCTGCAGCAGCATTCGCATTCACCCGAAGCACCGTGAGCGGCACACTGCGCTGCGCGCAAAACGCCTCGCAGTGAAGAGCAAAATCATCCGCCGCCGCCTGCAAGCCATGATGCACATGCACAGCGCTCACGCGCCCTGGTGCAGCTTCAAGAGCCATAAGCAGCAAAGCCGTCGAATCCGCGCCGCCGCTGTAGGCCACGACGAGTGGCGATATTTGCGCAAGCGTAGCAAGCCCAGTTTTCATGCGCATTGCAAAGCGCTGTGCCTAGGCATCAAGCCTTAGCGTCCGCTTTCGTATCCGTAAACTTCCCAAAGCCCTGCAGCTTGTCATAACGCCGATCTAGCAGTTCTTTGACCTTCAGATCGGCCACTTGGCGATAAGCATCCGTCAAGGCGCGCTTGAGAAATGCTGCAGCTTGTTTATGATCCCGATGTGCGCCTCCCACGGGCTCGCTCACGATTTTGTCGATCAAGCCCAGCGCCTTCAAACGATGCGCCGTGATGCCCATGGCTTCTGCCGCGTCTTGCGCTTTATCGGATGTCTTCCACAAAATGCCCGCGCAGCCCTCTGGCGAGATCACCGAATACACCGAATACTGCATCATGAGCACTTGATCAGCCACCGCAATCGCAAGTGCCCCACCCGAGCCGCCTTCGCCAATCACGGTAGAAATAATCGGCACTTCCAGCTGCGCCATCTCAAAAATATTGCGGCCAATCGCTTCGCTCTGCCCGCGCTCTTCTGCGTCAATCCCGGGAAACGCACCGGGCGTATCAACCAGCGTAAACACCGGCAATTTGAATTTCTCCGCCGTCTTCATCAAGCGAAGCGCCTTGCGATAGCCCTCAGGCCGCGCCATGCCAAAGTTGCGCAAACTGCGCTCCTTCACATCGCGCCCTTTTTGATGCCCGAGCACCATGCAAGCATGCCCGTTAAATCGCGCGAGGCCGCCCATGATGGATTGATCATCCGCAAAATGCCGGTCGCCGTGCATCTCCACGAAATCCGTGAAGATTTCATGAACGTAGTCCATCGTGTATGGCCGCTCGGTATGTCGCGCGATCTTCGTGATCTGCCAGGGCGAGAGCTGGCTATAAATGTCTTTGGTCAGCTGCTGGCTTTTCTTGGAGAGCGTATCAATCTCATCGGAGATATCCACAGCGCTTTCCCCCTGCACATAACGCAGCTCATCAATCTTGCCTTCGAGTTCTGCAATCGGCTGCTCAAAATCTAAAAATACGCGTTTACCCAACTTCGTCTCCTTCACTCAAACCGCCCATCTCTGCGACGTATCAAGTTTTAAATTCGGCAATATTTCACGATTGAGTGTAATCTCGTTTGGGCGGTTTGGGTGGGTGTTAACTGGGTATTCATTCAGTGATTGAGTCACCCATTTTTTGCACGGACTTGCTGCACGCAACAGTTTGATGCCATCCGCTCACCTGCGTTGTACCATCGGGCATTTGCCAGAGAAATTTTTTGAAAACACACGCGATAAAGATCATCGCAATCCAACCCTCGCCTCGCGCGCCTTCCAAAAAATTTCTGATTCAAACACCCAATGGTTTCCGCTGGGGATATGTTGGCTTGACGCCAGCTCTCA
>JAYSRZ010000346.1:0-1360 GCA_043720775.1 Variovorax sp.
TCGGGCCCCAAGCACATCGCTGGTGATTTCATCGAAGGCCTGAACATGCTGGCCAATTTGAAACTCGGCTCCAACGTGCCCGGTCAATACGCGATTCAAACGGCGCTCGGCGGCTATCAGAGCATTCACGATCTCACGAAAGAGGGCGGCAGATTGCGCCGCCAGCGCGATCTGGCCTATGAGCTGATCACCGCTATTCCCGGCATTAGCTGCGTCAAGCCCGAGGCAGCGCTGTATATGTTTCCCAAGCTCGATCCGAAGATTTACCCGATTGAAGATGATCGGCAATTTTTCTTGGAGGTGCTGAAAGAAACCCGAGTGATGCTCGTGCAAGGCACTGGCTTTAATTGGAATGCGCCCGATCATTTCCGCATCGTCTTTCTGCCGCATGAAGATGATTTGCGAGAGGCTATTGCACGGCTTGCACGCTTCTTTGAGAGTTATCGCAAGAAGCATGGCACGGATGGATTGGCTGCATCGTCCAAAGCATCCGCTATTAAATTAATAGCTGCTCGCGCATGATTTATGCCGGCGATCGGCTCATTTCACTTGAAAATAATATGAAAAACATCCAAGTAGGTCTTCTCGGTATCGGCACGGTAGGCGCTGGTGTATTTGCCGTGTTGCAGCGCAATTTTGATGAAATTCAGCGCCGAGCAGGGCGGGGGATTGAGATCGCGATGGTGGCTGATCTGAATGTTGAGCACGCTAAGAAAATTGTGGGCGACAAGATTCCGGTTGTCAGCGATGCTCGCGTTGTGATCGCGAATCCTGACATTGATGTCGTGATTGAGTTGATTGGCGGCTATGGCATTGCTAAGGCGCTGGTGCTGGAAGCCATAGCGGCTGGCAAGCATGTCGTCACGGCGAATAAAGCCTTGCTTGCCGTGCATGGCGGCGAGATTTTCCATGCCGCGCAGGCCAAGGGCGTGATGGTGATGTTTGAAGCATCGGTGGCGGGCGGCATACCGATTATCAAAGCGCTGCGCGAAGGGCTCACGGCCAATCGCATTCAGTGGATCGCGGGCATCATCAATGGCACGACGAATTTCATCTTGAGCGAGATGCGCGACAAGGGCTTGGACTTCTCGGTGGTGCTCAAAGAAGCGCAACGCTTGGGCTATGCAGAAGCTGATCCGACCTTCGACATCGAAGGCGTGGACGCAGCGCACAAAGCCACCATCATGGCCTCGATTGGCTTCGGCATCCCCGTGCAGTTTGAAAAAGCGCATGTGGAAGGCATCACCGCCCTCACGGCCACAGATATCAAATACGCGGAGCAATTGGGCTATCGCATCAAGCTGCTGGGCATCACGAAGAGACGAGAGCAACCAGCGCCCGCCGGTAGCGCAGCAACAGG
>JAYSRZ010000347.1:0-1357 GCA_043720775.1 Variovorax sp.
GCAAAGCTGCTGCGCGCAGTGGTACGTTGAATTCGTCACAAACCGTTTCAATCGCCCGCACACGCTCTACCCACGCGGCTGGGGCGCTATCGTAATTGAACAAAAGCTTCTCGCCTTTTTGCTCTGCAGCACGAACGCCAGTCGCCAAAATCCCCGAATTGAACACGCCGCCGATGGCGATGCGCATGCCGCGTTGCTCGCAAATCGGTAGCAATTCCGTAAAACCGCTGTGGTCCACCAGTGTGTATCTACCAGCTAGCAAGATGCAATCTAGCTCGGTTTCTTTGAGCACATCCAAGCACACTTGCACATCGTTCACACCTAGGCCGATGGCGCGAATCAAGCCTTCGCGTTTCATTTTTTGCAGCTCAGGAAGGGCTTCGTCTATCACTTGACGCAGGACTTTTGGATAGTTGTCACCATGGCATATCGAGCAGCAATCGTGCACAAAAGCCACGTCTAAATGACTCATGCCCATACGCTGCAAACTGTCTTCCACGCTACGGCGTACGCCAGCGGCGGAATAATCCCAGTGCTGGTTATAGGGCAAGATGTTGACGAAGTTCAGCTGGTCACGCGCAGCCGTGGCGCTTGGCGTCAAAATGCGCCCTACTTTGCTGCTTAAGGTGAAGCTGTCGCGTGGTAGCTCGCGCAGTGCGTGGCCAAAGCGCTGCTCGCTCAAACCATGACCGTAATGTGGCGCGGTGTCGAAGGTGGTGCAGCCGTCATTGATGGCTTGTTGGATGATGCTTTGGGCATCTGCTTCGCTGACTTCAGCAAAGAGGTTGCCCAAAGGCGCGCCGCCTAAGCCGAGCTTCAATCCGCTTTTGAATCCGTTTTGAGCACCAAGTTTGGCATTTTTGAGTGGGGGAAATAGATTTGGAGTATTCATGGTTCAAGTGTACGTGTAACATATGGTAGTTTGCACGCTAACGATTTAAATCTAGTAAATTCTCTTACAACCTCTATGAAATAACGACCAAATCACCATGAAATACCGCAATCTAGGCAACAGCAACTTACAAGTCTCCACTTTGTGCTTGGGCAGCATGATGTTTGGTGATCAAACCGACAAAGCTGAAGCCAGCAACATCGTTGCAGACGCCCATGCCAACGGCGTGAACTACATCGACACTGCCGATGTGTACACCAAGGGTGCGTCTGAAACCATGGTGGGTGAGATTCTCAGCAGCCAGCGCCACGACTGGGTGCTGGCCACCAAGCTGGGTAACAAGATGGATGAGCGCGTGAATGTGGGGCATTATTCCCGCAGCTGGATGATGCAAGAAATCGACGCATCACTGGCGCGGCTCAAAACCGATTACGCTGATATTTTGTACCTGCACCGCGACTACAA
>JAYSRZ010000348.1:0-1357 GCA_043720775.1 Variovorax sp.
CGTTCTATGTCTTTTTGCGCCAACTTGGCGGCCACGCTACAGGTTGCGGTGTGAACTGCGAGACCCTCGCCTCGGCCGAGATAGCCCGTGATCGCGTCGCCGGGGATGGGCTGGCAGCACAGAGCGTATTGCACCGTGCCGCCATCACGGCCATCAAGCACGATGGCGCCTTGGGAGATTTGCTCGTGCGCGGTGAAGCGCTCTTTGCTCATGAGCAAAGCGTTTGGCTTTTGTCCGACATCTGCGAGCAAATTCACCAAGCGCTTGGCCACAATCGTGGCCACACGTTTGCCTAGGCCAATATCGGTGAGCATTTCTTCGCGGGTTTTGTTGCCAGAAAAGCGCAATAATTTATCCCAGATGGTGATGTCTTCCTGTGCAGCGTCTTGGTGCGCAGGCAGAGCCTCAATGCCCTCAGAACGCAATGCTTGCACTAGCAATTTTTCGCCCAAATCTTGCGATTCATTTTGCGAAAGTGTCTTCAAGTGATGGCGAATGCGGCTGCGCGCCCGCGCAGTGCGCACAAATCCTAGCCAAGCAGGATTGGGCTTAGAAAACGGCGCGGTGACGATCTCGATCACATCGCCATTTTTCAGCTCCGTGCGCAGCGGCACTTGCTCGCCATTGACTTTTGCCCCCATCGCATGGTCGCCCACGTCGGTGTGTACGGCGTAGGCAAAATCAATAAGTGTCGCGCCGCGTGGCATCGCCATGATCGTACTTTTCGGCGTAAACACATAAACCGCATCGGGAAACAAATCGATCTTCACATGTTCCCAGAAATCGCCGGATTCACGATTTTCGCTGTGAATATCCAAAAGTGATTGCAGCCATTGCGTGCCTAGGCGTTCGGCGTCGTGAGTTGCGCTGGATTCAGGTGCTTCTACGCCATCGAGTGCTTGCTGCTTCGCATGCGATTTATAAAGCCAATGCGCAGCGATTCCACTCTCTGCCACCGCGTGCATTGGCTCGGTGCGCATTTGAAATTCCACATTCACGCCGCTGGGGCCGACCACGGTGGTGTGCAGCGATTGGTAGCCATTGATCTTTGGGATGGCGATGTGATCTTTGAATTTGCCTGGCACAGGTTTGTAGAGCTGGTGCAAGACGCCAAGCGCTGTGTAGCAATCTGTAATCGTTGGCACGATCAGGCGAAAACCATAGATGTCGGTGACTTGTGCAAAGCTCAAATGCTTGGCATCCATCTTTTTGTAAGCAGAAAAAAGTGTTTTCTCTCGGCCCGAAATCGTGATCGACAAATTTGCGTTCTCAAAGCTCGCTTCGATATCGCGCTGCACTTTTTGAATCAAATCACGCCGCCTGCTACGTGCTTTTTGCACCGCGCGGGTGAGCGTGG
>JAYSRZ010000349.1:0-1352 GCA_043720775.1 Variovorax sp.
GCTGCCTCAGCTGCAATGCGTTGAGGAGGCTTTGCAATTGGGAGAGGCATTGCGTTCTGCATCGAATGCGCAAACCTTGGTGGTGATGGATTGCATGACGATGTGGTTGACGAATCTGCTGATGCCTGCGTGTGCCGATGTTTTTAAGGGAAATAAGCAGTTTGAGCCCGTAGAACCTGCGCAGAGTGCTATTGATTTGATAGTTGACCTAAGAAATGCACTTGCGCAGGCACGCGGCCCTGTGGTGATCGTGAGCAATGAAATTGGCTTAGGTGTGATTCCGCTGGGCGCGCAGGTGCGGCATTTTGTCGATGAGCTGGGTAAGCTGAACCAAGCTCTGGCAACGCAGTGCGAGCGTGTGACTTTCATGGCGGCAGGCTGTGGGTTGACGATGAAAGGTGATGTATGAAGCGTTGGGCGTGGCTTGCAATATTTACGCTCGCGTTGTGCTCTCAGGTTGGCGCGGCGGAAGTCGTCGTGACGGATGATCGCGGCAAGATGCAGACGTTTGATCGAACGCCCGAGCGCATTGTCAGTGTGTTGCCATCGCTGACTGAGGGCGTGTGTGCGTTGGGAGCTTGCCAGAAGTTGGTGGGCGTGGATCGCTATTCCAATTGGCCGGCGAGCGTGAAGAAGTTGCCTCAAGTTGGCGGTGGGTTGGATTTGAATATTGAAGCGATTGTGAGATTGAAGCCGGATGTGGTGTTGGCCGCTACGTCTTCGCGTGCAGGCGAGCGGCTGGAGGCACTCGGCATCAAGGTGTTGATGTTTGAGCCTTCTTCGCACGAGGCTGTCAGGCGCAGTTTGCAACAGCTTGATGCGCTGCTGGGAACGGGGCAAGCGGATATGCTTTGGCGCAGGGTTGAAGAAGATTTTGCGCAAGCGTTGAGGCTTTTGCCTGCGTCAAGCCAAGGTGCAAAAATTTATTTTGAGGTAGATCGCACGCCGTATGCAGCAGGCGAAGCATCGTTCATCGGGCAGACCATTGCGAAGCTCGGCTTGCAAAACATTGTGGGCAAACAGCTTGGCGCGTTTCCCAAAATCAATCCGGAATTTGTGGTTCAGCAGCAGCCAGATGTGATTGTGCTGAGCGAGCGACATGCGGCGGAATTGCCAAAACGGCCCGGCTGGAAGCAGCTCAAGGCTTTGCAAAATAGAGCCGTCTGCGAGCTTAGCTCTGTTGATGGCGATCTCGTCGTGCGCAGTGGGCCGCGCTTGGGCGAAGGCGCGAAGGCGCTTGCTGCTTGCATTGCAAAGGCGATGAAAAAGTGATGAAGCCATTCACACTCGGGGCGTGGCTTGTCGGCGCGGTGTGCTTGCTCGCGCTTCTTGGCTTGCAGGTGGGCAGCGAT
>JAYSRZ010000350.1:0-11139 GCA_043720775.1 Variovorax sp.
CCTATCGTCTAGAGGCCTAGGACATCACCCTTTCACGGTGAGTACCGGGGTTCGAATCCCCGTAGGGTCGCCAGTTTAGGTCTTGGTTGTGCTGTGCAACAGTGCGAGCCAAGCTACCGGGAGCGGTAGTTCAGTTGGTTAGAATACCGGCCTGTCACGCCGGGGGTCGCGGGTTCGAGTCCCGTCCGCTCCGCCAGTCATGTGAGTCACATTCGGGTTGTGTAAGCCACTTCAAGAAATTGAGGTGGCTTTTTTCATGGCGAGTGCGAAGCCAAGCACAAAAGTGCGGGCTCTCTACCTAAGTCTGCCCCGTGTTTCCCCGGTTGCCTGCCTCTAGCGTGCCTACTAGGATGTATCCTTTGCGACCACTATAAGGATTTCTATGGCTTCCTCCAAACTTCTCCTCGATTACATCTACGAGCACGAAAGCAACCGCGCCAATGAGATTTATCTCACGCAGCCCACAGGCGGAGGCAAGGTGGTGGATTTCACTTGGGGCTCGATGATGGATCAGTCACGCAAGATGGCCACCTATTTGAAGGCGCAAGGCTTCGAGCCGGGCGCGCGCATTGGTATTTTGTCGAAGAACACCGCACATTTCATGATGAGCGAGTTAGCTATTTGGATGGCGGGCTACACAACTGTTGCGATCTTTCCAACCGAAGGCGCAGACACCGTGAATTACGTGTTGACCCATAGCGGCGCAAGCCTGCTCTTTGTGGGCAAACTCGATGCGTTTGATACGCAGGTTGGCGGCATTCCCGCTGGTTTGCCTTGCATTGCTTTGCCGCTCTCGCCGAAAAATAGCTATCGAAGCTGGGACAGCATCACGGCAGAGACGGCCGCCATGCCCGGCAAGCCAGCGCGCGCGGCAGGCGATGTGTGCTTCATTATGTACACCTCCGGCTCCACGGGCACGCCCAAGGGTGTGATGCATACCTTTGAAGGCGCCACGCGTGCGAGCGAAGGCATTGTAAGTTTCCAAGACAAGGAAGTCGGCGCAAACTTTGCATACCGCGCTTTGTCTTATTTGCCATTGGCACATATTTTTGAACGCGCTTGGATCAGCTGCGCCGGCTTCGTGATGGGCCGTGGCCGCATCTTTTTTGCAGAAGCGCTGGATACTTTCGTACAAGATCTGCAGCGCGCTCGGCCTACAGTGTTTATCTCTGTGCCGCGTTTGTGGCTGAAATTCCAGCAAGGCGTGTCAGCAAAAATGCCACCAAAGAAGCTCAAAACGTTGCTCAGCATTCCCATCCTCAACAATATTGTGCGCAAGAAAGTTCTCACGCAATTGGGTCTGAACGAAGTTGTGTTGGCTGGCTGCGGCTCAGCGCCTTTGCCACCCGCGCTGCTGCAGTGGTATCGCGATCTCGGCCTGCACCTCTCGGAGGGCTACGGCATGACAGAAGATTTCGCTTATTCGCATTCGACGAATAAAAAGCAGCAAACGCTGGGCTATGTGGGAGTGACTTATCCTGGCGTGCAACGCCGCTTAGAGGCCGATGGCGAGATTTTGATCAAATCACCGGGCACGATGAAGGGCTACTACAAACAGCCCGAGCTCGATGCAGAAGTGTTCACCGCCGATGGCTTTTTTCGCACGGGCGATTTGGGTGAAGCGCTGCCAGATGGCCAGCTCAAGCTCACAGGCCGCAAGAAAGAATTGTTCAAAACAGCCAAAGGCAAATACGTCGCACCTGCCCCGATTGAAAACATGATCAATGAGAGCACGATGGTTGAGCTTTCGATGGTTTCTGGCGTGGGGCAGTCTTCTGCATATGCGATCGTGGTGCCGGCAGAGAGCTTGCGTCCGAAGTTGAAAGATGCTGCTGTCAAAGCGGAATTTGAAGCTGAGATGGCTTCTATTTTGAAGCGTGTGAACGACAAAGTAGCCGATTACGAGCAACTGAAAATGATCGTGGTGGCCAAGGAGCCATGGTCGATTGAAAACGGCCAACTTACGCCGACACTGAAAATTAAGCGCAACAAGATTGAAGCTGCGGTTGAATCCAATGTTGAAGGCTGGTATGGCAAGAAGGGTGCGGTGGTGTGGGCTTAAGCCTGCGTTCCCGATCTTTGTAGATTGCTACTGATTTGGTGGCATACAGCGCAGATTCTTTGCCGGGTCTGCGCTGTTTTTGTTTGTGAATCTCATATTGTTTGCTTCGTACGTTTTTGGCGAGGCTTTGGGTCTGCGGGAGCGATATTCGGGCGGGCTCATGTACCCTGCTCGGTACTCGCGGCACCTGCCGCTAGAAGACGAGTAAAAACGCTCTGCGTTTTTTAGACCTGCGCTGCGAAAATCGCCCGCCCGAATATCGCTCCCGCAGACCCGTTTTGTACGCTGCAAGCAATGCTCGCGCAAAGATCTTTTGAGTCGCAAACAGGCCGCGAGGATGGCGGTTGGGGTTGCTGCGGCTGCCGATTTTCGCAGCACAGGCTAAATAAACGCGCAGCGTTTTGGTTTTTTATCTTGCGGCAGGTGCCGCTAATCCCGAGCAGGGACCATGAGGCAGACGCAGCAGCCCCAACCCTCGTAGCCGCTATACACAAGAAGAAACGCTAAGCAAACAGAAAACTCAATGATTCTGCGACCCACGATGCGCCCACGCCGTCGTGTGCTTTTCAATGTAGGAGAAGAATTCATACATCACCATCGCCATCACGCTGATCAACACTAAACCGGCGAAGGCCAATGGCAGACGTTGCTGGCTACCAGCGGTTTGCATCAGCGAGCCGATGCCTGAATCGCCTGCCGTCATCTCAGCCAGCACCGTACCCACGAAGGCCAGCGTGATCGCTACTTTGAGCGAGCCGTAGAAATACGGCATGCAGCGCGGCAGGCCAATTTTCGTCAAGATATCCCAGCGCTTGGCGCCGAGCACGCGCAACACATCTTCTAACTCGGGCTCAAGCGTGGCCAAGCCGGTGGCTATGTTCACTGTAATTGGAAAAAAGCTGATCAAGAAAGCTGTCAAAATCCCCGGGCCCACGCCGATGCCAAACCACACCACGAGGATCGGCACGATGGCCGCCTTGGGCACAGCATTGAAGCCCACCATCAGCGGATAGAAAGCCGCATAAGCCATCGGCGACGAGCCGACGATGAAGCCGAGCAATACGCCGACTGCAATCGCTATTGCGAAGCCCACCATCGTGACCCAGAAGGTTTGCCATGCGGCTTTGAGCAGAGGCTCTTTAAATTCCACAAACTCTTTGGCAATTTGCAGCGGGCTAGGGAAAATGAATTCTGCGATGTTGAAGATGCTGACCACGGCTTGCCACAAAAGCACAATCAAGATGAGCACGGCAATCGGGGCGAAGCGTTCAAAGTTTTTTGTCATGATGATTTTTCTGTCTTATTGAACAACAGCCGTCGTTTTTCTAATCGCGCCGATATGCCCACGCAGCTCATGCACGATATTGGTAAATTCTGGTGTGTATGTCACTTCTAAATCACGCGGGCGCGGTAAATCAATGTTTCGCTCCACGATAAATCGGCCGGGGCTTTTGCTCATGCAATAGACGCGATCAGCGAGGAAGACGCTTTCGCGCAAATCATGCGTGACCAGAATCACATTGAATTTTTGCGCGGCATGCAAATCACGCAAAGCGCACCACAGCTCTTCGCGCGTGAACGCATCAAGCGCGCCGAAGGGCTCGTCGAGCAACAGCATCTTGGGCTCATGGATCAAGGCGCGGCAAATCGATGCGCGCTGCTGCATACCGCCGGAGAGCTGCCAAGGAAATTTTTTCTCGTAGCCACCGAGGCCCACTGACTGCAAGAGCTTGGATGCCCGCTCTTCATATTCCTTGCGCTTGGATTTGAAATTGCTGCGATAAGGCTCGACGATTTCTAGCGGCAAAAGCACGTTATCAATCGTCGTGCGCCAGGGAAGCAGCGAAGGCGCTTGGAAGGCCATGCCGGAGATTTTTAACGGCCCTGTGACGGGTTTGCCATCAACATGAATCGTGCCTTTGCTGGGCATTTTCAAGCCCGTGGTGAGCTTCATGAAAGTAGATTTTCCGCAACCTGATGGGCCCACGATAGCGATGAATTCGCCTTGCGTCATTTGCAGAGAAATATCTTCTACCGCGTAGTTACCTTGCGCGAGCAACTCATCGTTGTAGGCAAGCCAGACATTTTGAAAGTCAACAAAAGGGCGGGTGGCGGAAGGGTTAGCAGAGGAATTCATTTTTATACCAAAACGGCCTTTAGCCGGCGTACATACTGCGTGAAGCGCTCACGATTCAATAGCAAAAAGCCAGAAGGCTGTGTAGGCACTTCTGGCTTTGTGTTGTGTAAGGAGTGGCTTATTTCTTAACAGGTGGCAAAACATTGAGCTCTTCTTTGCTGGGCAAGAAATTGCCGTTCCAAACATCATCGACTTTCACGCGGCTCTTCGTGTTAAACGCATCAGAGACTTGGCTGGCCATCAGCGACATGCGGCCTGCGTTGATTTGCCCAAAGCCCTCGGCGCGCGCATCGGCGCTGTTGATCACCGAATCAATGGCCAAGCGTAGGCGGCGTTGCTCTAGCTCCACATTGATGATGCCATCACGTGCCTTTACAGATTGAATCGCGTCATCGGGCTTGGCCATCACGTCTTTTGCGCCCTTGGCAAATGCAGACAAGAACGCTTTGATTGCAGCTGGATTTTCTTTGATCATTTTGGGGCTGGCAATGATCACGTTGCCATACAGCTTCACGCCGAAATTGCTGTACGGCAAGACGACGATCTCATCCGTTTTCACGCCGCGCGCTTCCAAATTGAGCAGCGATGTGAAGGAGAAACCGGTGATCGCATCCACATCGCCGCGAGCGAGCATCGTCTCGCGCAGCGGCGGATCCATCGTGACCCAAGTCACTGCGCCCACTTTGTTGGCTTGCTGAAAAATCGGGAAAGAGCGGCGGCCTGCGTCAAACACAGGCGCACCGAGCTTTTTACCCACCAGATCTGCTGGCTTGGTGATGCCGCTTTTCTTGAGCGTGAGCACCGCTGCTGGCGTGTTGTTGTAGACCATCATCACGGCCACTGGTTTGTTGGGCGCATCGGGGTTGTTGGCATGGAATTCCATGAGCGCAGCCATATCGGCAAAGCCCATCTCGTACGCGCCTGTGGCCACGCGCTGCACGGCCGCGCCTGAGCCTGTGCCGGCGTCTAGATTCACATCGAGCTTGGCATCGCGAAAATAGCCTTTGGCAATCGGCGAGAGGAACAAAGCGGCTGGGCCTTCGAAGCGCCAATCGAGCACGAATTTGATCGGCGTGTTGGCTTGCGCAAAAGCGCTGCTGGCCATGAGGCAAGCAGCGGCAATCGATGAGGCAGCAAGTGTTTTGAGGGTTGAACGTTTGTTCATGAAAGCTCCGAGAACTGAAAAATAAGGGCTGTCAACGACGAATCGTTGGAGTCAATTTGCAAGAAAAGTGCCGTGTTTTTGCAATTAGAAAAGCTCCCATGCACCACGCGCGAGAGAATTGTATACATTCCGTTGCACAAATCAGTGCGCAAAAACCCGTAATGGGGCGCTTTAGGAGAGGCTCCCCAAAGCACCTTCCTAAAATACTGAGAGCGCAGGTCAGGATTGAAGCAAATCACTCAAGCTGCGAGCGATCACTTTGGTGGCTCGGCGCAGATCATCAAGGCTCAAACGCTCATCCGCTCTCTTGGCATTCGATTCCCGCACCGTGCGTGGCCCTGCGCCATAAATCACGCCGGGAATCCCGCGCTCCACATACAAGCGCACATCGGTGTACAGCGGCGTGCCTAAAGCGGGGATGGGCTCGCCAAAAACGTCTTGGCCGTGCTTTTGCAGTGCTTTCACGAGTGGCGCATTGCCTGCCAGCGGCTTCATGGCTTGGGCGAGGAGCATGCGTTTGATATCGATTTGAATAGCGCCCGAGCCGCGTGGCGGCTGATAGCTGGCTGCGGCTTTTGCAATCGTGTCGCGGATGCTTTGCTCAACAACCGCCGCATCCTCTTCGGGGATCATGCGGCGATCGAGTTTGAAAGTCACTTTGCCGGGCACGACGTTGGTGTTCGTGCCGCCTTCAATCATGCCGATATTGAGATAGGGATGCGTGATGCCCTCGACGCTTGATGTGATTTTCTTGTAATCGGCGTTGAGTGCATACAGCGCGCTCATGATGTGATTGGCGCCTTGCAGCGCATCAATGCTGCTATCAGGAATGGCCGCATGGCTCATCTCGCCGTGAACGGTGATTTCCATTTGCAAGCAGCCGTTGTGCGCCACGATGACTTGATAACTAAAGCCAGCGGCGATCATCAAATCAGGCTTGGTAATCCCTTCTTTCAAAAGCCAATCAGGCCCGACTTCACCGCCAAATTCTTCGTCGTAAGTGAAGTGCAATTCCACGCTGCCTTGGCTCGGTTTGGCGACGGCTTCAAGGGCTCTGAGTGCAAACGTGAAGGTGGAGAAATCGCATTTGCTCACTGCAGCGGCACGGCCATAAATGAAACCGTCTTTGACTTCACCGCTGTAAGGGCCAACGCTCCAACCCTCGCCGGGCGGCACCACATCACCGTGTGCATTCAGAGCAATCGTCTTTCCGCCGCTTCCAAATTTTCTGCGCACGATTAAGTTGGTGATGGTTTGCAGGCCGGCAGCATCCACCGCAGATTGTGGAGGCGCGTGTTGCTCGGCTTCGTACCCGAATCCCTTTAGCAGCTCAACAGTGCGCAGCGCATGCGGTGTGTTGTTGCCGGGCGGGGTGTCGGTCGGCACGCGAATGAGCTCTTGGAGAAATTTGACTTGTTCGTCAAAGTGGGCGTCGATCCATTGGTCTAGTTGTTGTTCTTTGGTCATGAGAGGAGGTTTTTGAGTCGGATAAATGGTCAACACGGAAGGATCAGAAAAACACGGAATTCACAGAAGAAAAATGAAAAAAGAAAGCCATGAAAACAGACAAAACTTCTGTGCCTTTCGTGTGTTTCTGTGTCTTCCGTGTTTCTAATCTCAGCGCGCCAGATCCTCCAGAAGATGCATGAAGGCTGAAATTGCCAATTGCATGTCGTCTTGCGTGGTGGATTCAAGCGGGTTGTGGCTGATGCCGGAGTTTTCGCCGCGCACGAACAGCATAGCTTGCGGCATGATCTCGTGCAGCTTCATCGCATCATGGCCTGCGCCGCTGGGCATTTTGAAAATGGGCAGACCTGTGGATGCCGCAGCTTTTTCCCAGCGTGCTTGCCATGCGGCATCTGATGGCGCTGCAGCGGCTCGCATGGTTTCTTCGATTGAATAGCTCACGCCGCGTCGCTCGCAAATTGCCTTGAGCTGCGAGAGCACATCCGATACCAACGCATCACGCTGCGCATCCAGCGGCGCACGAAGATCAAGGCTGAAGGTGCATTTGCCGGGCACGACGTTGATGGAGCCGCTCGGCACATTCAGCATACCCATCGTGGCCACCGAATCGCCATCTCGCGCGGCGCGTTTTTCTGTGTAGACGCTGAGCTCCGCAAGCGCTGCCGCCGCGTCGCGGCGTGTGGCCATCGGTGTGGTGCCTGCGTGACTGGCTTGACCGATGATCTCGCCGAGCATGCGCACGCTGCCGTTAATCGATGTGACCACGCCCAGCGGTAAATTCATTTCATTGAGCACAGGGCCTTGCTCGATATGCACTTCGACAAAGCCGAGATACTGCTCGGGATCGCGTTTGAGAAGCGCTATTTTTTCCATAGCACTCTGCGCAGATTCTTGTGCCCCGAACAGCGCATTTTGCATAGAAATGCCGTCTTTGTCGGTTTGATCTAGCCACGCAGGATTGAAATGCCCAGTGAGCGCACCAGAGCCTAAAAAAGTGGCCTTGTAACGCTGGCCTTCTTCCTCTGCAAACGCGACAACTTCGATGCCGAACGGCAATCGCTTGCCCGCTTTGTGCAGCTCGCGCACACATATCATCGGCAGATAAATGCCCAAGCGGCCATCGTATTTGCCGCCATTGCGCACCGTGTCGTAGTGGCTTCCCGTGAGCAAATATTTAAGTACTTTTGGCACTTTCGCGCCGTGGATACTGCGTAAGGCGCTATCAGATTCGTAGCGACCGACGACATTGCCCAGCACATCAATGTCTATCGAATCAAAGCCGCATTCGCGCATGCGGGAGGCGATCTCAGCGGCGCAAGCCTTGTGCGCCTCGGTCATGTAAGTCACGGTGAGTTGGCCGTTTTCTTTGAATCCGGGATCGCTGTATGCGCTAAGGCTTTCATGCCAATCCCAGAGCTCGCTGCCCAGCTCAGGTTGCACGCCGAATTTATCGTTCAAGCGAATTTCTGCAATGCGGTGGATGTTGCGCAGGCATTCGGCCAATTCAAAATCTGGGTGCCCATGCAAGCGGCGCTCGAAAGTCGAGATGATGTGCTCGCGCGACAAGCCCACGCCACGCGGCCCGCGCACCGCAAGGATGAAGGGCCAGCCGAATTTTGAGTTGTAGTCCGCGTTGAGCTTTTGAATTTTTGCGAATTCTTCGGCGCTGCAATCGGTCAGCCCCGCTTTGCTCTGTTCATTGGTGGATTCCGCAGTGAGTGATTGGCTCACCATGGCTTTGCCAGCCAGCTCGGGGTGAGCTCGGATCAAGTCGATTTGTTGCTGGCGCGTGGCGCTGGAGACGACTTGCGTCATGGCGAATTTCAGCGCAGCAAGGCTTGCAAATGGCCTTGAGCTAAGAGCTGCACGAGCAATCCATGGCGAGTGCTCATACGTACCATCGAGCAGCGCAGCGGCATCCTCCAAAGAGGTTGCGTTGAGTTGTGAAAGGTTAAGTGTCATGGTGCGGGATGCGTTTTAGCCCAGTGCTGGGCGATATCGATGCGTTTGGCGATCCATACTTTGTCGAACTGTGCAATGTGATCAAGAAAACGCTGCAGCGCAGCGATGCGCCCCGGCCGGCCAAGCAAGCGGCAATGCATGCCGATGTTCATCATCTTGGGTTGGTTCAATCCTTGTGGATCACCTTCTGCATACAGCGCATCAAAAGTATCTTTGAGGTATTGATAAAACGGATCAGCATGCGAAAAACCTTGCGGCAAACTAAAGCGCATGTCGTTGCAGTCCAGCGTGTAGGGCACGATGAGCTGATGTGCATTGCTGCCATCGCTTTTGCGCAGCTTCATCCAAAACGGTAGATCGTCGCCGTAGTAATCGCTCGCGTAAGCAAAGCCTTGGTCGGCGACCAAGCGCAGCGTGTTCGGGCTATCGCGCCCGGTGTACCAGCCATCGGCCTTGATGCCAAGTGATTTAAAAATCGCCAGCGCCTCTTGCATATGCGCGCGCTCAATCTCTTCCGGCAGATTTTGATAGGCAATCCATTTGAGGCCGTGGCAAGCGATTTCGTGACCGAGTTGCTTGAATGCAGCCGTCACATCCGGGCAGCGCTGCAAGGCCGATGCCACGCCAAACACCGTGAGCGACAAACCGCGCTGCTCAAACTCTCGCAAAATGCGCCACACGCCTTGGCGCGAGCCGTATTCATAAATCCCATCCATGCTCATATGCCGCGCAGGAAAGCTGGCCGGGTTGAACATCTCGGAGAGAAAAGTCTCAGAGCCCGCATCGCCATGCAAGATGTGATTCTCGCCGCCCTCTTCAAAATTGAGCACGAACTGCACGGCAATGCGCGCGCCGCCTGGCCATTGCGCGTGTGGAACTGCTCTGCCGTAGCCTGCCAAATCGCGTGGATAAGTTGCCGTGCTGTCGTAAGTTTTTTTGAGTGATTGCGCCATACGATTCACAGCCCCGCAAAGCTCGTCGCCAACTCAGCGTTCAATGCAGGTTGGTGTTTTTCCAATTGCAAATTGCCCAGCACTTGGCTCAAATGCGCATCCATCAAGGCAACCGATTTGTCTGCATCGCCGCGCGCCAAGGCCTCCACGATGGCGCTGTGCTCTTCATTGCTTTCCTGCGCGGCATCTTCGCTTTGATACATCAGCGTGATCAAAGCGCAGCGCGAGATCAAATCGCTGAGCAGCTCCGCGAGCACGCTATTTCCCATGAGCTCGGCCATACGCACATGAAAATCACCCAGCAGCTCAATGCGCCCCGGCGCATCACCGCTGGCCACAGCAGCTTTTTCTAGGGCGACGTGTTCACGCAAAGTTTTGATCTGAGCGGGCGTGGCCTGCGCAGCAAAATGACGCGTCATTTGCGCCTCCAGCATGCGGCGAACCTCGAATACTTGCCCTGCTTCCTCAATCGAAGGCGAAGCCACAAAGGCGCCGCGCGCAGGCTCGAGCACGATCAAGCGCTGATTTTCTAATTGATACAAAGCTTGGCGCACCAGCGTGCGCGAGACGCCAAAATGATCGGCCAGCTTTTGCTCCACGAGCTTGACGCCAGGCGCAAGCCGATGCGCCACAATCGCCTTGGTGAGCGCTTGCACGATGTGCTGTGTCGTGGATACTTCCATGCATGTGTCCCTGATGCGTTGTGGCGCAGATTGTATACACTTCTCGCAGCGAAACTCGATACATCAAGGAGCACAAGCCATGGGCTTATCAACACATGTTTTAGACACGATGCACGGCTGTCCTGCCGGCGGCATGAAAGCGAGCTTGCATGAGCTGCGCGGTGAGGCTCTCATGCTCATCAAAAGCTTCACGCTCAACGCCGACGGTCGCAACCCCGATGGCCCTTTGTTTGACAACGCTTCATTGAAAGCAGGCCGCTATCGGCTGAGCTTCGATGTGGCGGCGTATTTCAAAAGCAAAGGCGTGGCGCTGCCCGAGCCAGCGTTTCTAGACATCGTGCATCTCGATTTCGGCATCGCGCATGCCGATCAGCATTACCATGTGCCCCTGCTTTGCTCGCCTTGGAGCTATTCGACGTATCGCGGGAGTTGACACAACAGTGTCACAAGGTCTTGCGAATATCATGAGTCTGTTGAAAATTTTTAATTTATGCAAAATCGCCGTCAAGCCCTAGTCCATACTGCGCTAAGCGCTACTACTTTAATAGCACTGCCTAGCATCGTGCGGGCGCAGCAAAGCGTCACCAAAATCATTGTGCCTTTCGCGCCCGGCGCAGGCACCGATGCCGTGGGTCGCTTGGTGGCGCTCAAACTCTCTGATGTGCTGGGTACGAGCGTGGTGGTCGATAACAAGACGGGCGCGGGCGGCG
>JAYSRZ010000351.1:0-1350 GCA_043720775.1 Variovorax sp.
CTGTGCCTGCATGCGCGATCACTTCGTTGCCCGTGTAGGCCTGCGTGAATTCAAACTGCATGCTACGTGCCACCACGGCATGCGTCACTTTCACAGGCGTTGGAGCGGCGCGATCAGGCCTGAGCCAGCTTTGCAAGCCAGCGGCGATGACATCTTCCATGCCCAGCACTTGAGCACGCAATAAAAATCGCAGCAACACATCACGGCAAGCAGCGACCGAGGCGTGCTGCCAGTGCTGCCCGGCTTCGAGTAGCAGTGCGATTTTTTCACCGCCTTCGCTTGCGAAGAAAGCGAAATCACGCATGCGCACGCCATCTTTGTGCCCCGCATCCATCACGATTTGTCCTAGGCCACCCAAGGATTGCGCGAAAGCCACATTGCGTACCAACATGCCTGTGATCAACAGTGGCTCGCAAGGCTCGTGCATCGAGTGCAGATCCAGCAAATGCGTGGCGCGCTCTACATACGGGCGAATCGCTCGGGCGCGAGCAAGCTCGCTGCTTTGTTGATCGCTCGCCAGCAACGAAGCACTCCACACGCGATTGAGATCTTGATCCACGAAGCGTGATGCGTCAGGTTGCGCGGGATCAAAGCGTGCAAAACCATCCACATTGGCAAACACGGCCGTGATGCTTCCGCGACGCAGCGCAAGCTTGCCACACTGAAGCAAGCTCAGCAATTCGCTGAGCACGATGGCGCCGGTGTATTCATTGCCATGCACCAGAGATGTGATGAGCACATCAGCGCCCGCTTCTTGTGCTGCGAACTCATGCACATAGGGCACGCCTTGGAAGTTGCTTTTTTCCCAGCGCGAAATATCCGGGCACGCCACTTCTACGGGATGCGGTTTGAATCCAGAGGGCATCAAGATTCCTTGATCTTGGCGAAATCCACGATGCGCTTGTAATTGGCAATTTCGCTCTTTTGATAATCCGCCAATGATTGACCGGGCGCAAAAAACGATGCGCCTGCGGCCTCTAACTTGCTGCGCACTTCTGCCGTTGCCATCACTTCGCCAAGCGCTTGTTGCAAACGCTGCGTCACGGACACAGGCAAGCCCGCTGGACCCCAGAGGCCAAACCAACTTGAAATTTTCACGTTCTTCAGCAAGGGATGCTCTGACAGAGTTGCAATCTCAGGTGCGGCTTTGGAGCGCTGGCCTTCTGTGATGCCGAGCGCCACCACTTTGCCGCTCTTGATGTGCGGCAAGCCACTGGAGAGCACAAACACACCAAAATCAAGATTGCCACCAATCAAATCATTGGTCAGTGGTGCTACGCCACGATAGGGAATGTGAACCAAGAACGATCCCGAAGCTTCTTTGACCATTTCGCCTGCGAGATTGAGCGC
>JAYSRZ010000352.1:0-1348 GCA_043720775.1 Variovorax sp.
CGCCCTCATTGGCGGCGAGACGGCAGAGATGCCGGGCATGTATCCCGCAGGCGAATACGATCTGGCGGGCTTTTGCGTGGGCGCGGCAGAGAAATCGAAATTGCTGCCTCGCCCGAATGTGCAAGCAGGTGATGTGATTCTGGGCCTCGCGTCAAGTGGCGTGCATAGCAATGGCTTCTCGCTTGTGCGCAAATGCATTGACCGCGCGGGCTCGGATGCACCTGCGACGCTGGATGGCAAGCCTTTCAAAGAAGCTTTGATGATGCCAACGCGCTTGTATGTGAAAAATGTGTTGGCTGCTTTACAGGCTCATCCCATCAAAGCTTTAGCGCACATCACAGGCGGCGGCTTGCTGGAGAACATTCCGCGCGTGTTGCCCGAAGGCATCGCAGCGCATCTGAAAAAAGGCAGCTGGCCGCAAACCGAACTGTTCGCTTGGCTCCAGAAAACAGCAGGCATCGACAATATTGAGATGAACCGCACGTTTAACAACGGCATCGGGATGATTGTTGTTGTCGATCCTGCAGCGGCTGCCGCTTGCTTGGCCACTTTGGCCTCGCTGGGCGAGCAAGTGTTTGTGATTGGGCAGATGGCGCAGCGGCAAGATGGTGCAGCCGTTGTTATTGAATGATTTGGGTGGTTAGCCGGCGTATTTACTGCGTGAAGTGCTATTGTTTTTGCAGTGTTCTGAATGTTTCTGTTTTCATAGAGCGGCTACGAGGGTTGGGATTGCTGCGTCTGCCTCATGGTCCCTGCGCGGGATTTGCGACACCTGTCGCAAGATAAGCAACCAAAACGCTTCGCGTTTATTTAGCCTGTGCTGCGAAAATCGGCAGCCACAGCAACCCCAACCCTCGCGACCTGTTTGATATGCGGAAAATCTTCGTGCGCCAATCGCGGCAAATGCAAATACTGTTGGCGCGCTGAGGCTGGGACTTCCCTCGCCAACCATCGGCTTGTGGGAACCGTATTCGGGCGGGCGATTTTCGCAGCGCAGGCTTAAAAACGCGAAGCGTTTTATCGTTATCTAAGCGGCAAGTGCCGCAATTCCCGAGCAGGGTACATGAGCCCGCCCGAATATGGCTCCCACAGGCCTAAGCCGCACCAACAACATCAAGAACGCTATCTTTGAGGAAAACAAGCATCTAGCCGTTATAGAAACTGCGTAGAGTGCTACTGAATTCATAGTGAACAACAAATGCATTGCAATACACAAAGTCAGGGCAGTTGATACCGCATACGCATATCCCGCACTCCTGCACCCGCTGCCGTCGGCCTACAATCATTGATACAACCTGACAAATCGGTGCTGCATCGTTGCTGCACTCAAGCAAGTAAGAGACACGAG
>JAYSRZ010000353.1:0-3802 GCA_043720775.1 Variovorax sp.
ACGCGCACCCTGGCCGCGCACCTGGGCACCAACGCCTCTGCTGTGGCCCGCATCTGGCGCGCCCATGGCCTGAAACCGCACCGGGTCAAGTCGTTCAAAACATCGAGAAGCTCCAGCACCGCTTGCTTGTTTTCGAGCTTGAGCGGCGTGTGCGCAGCAATCGTGTCAGCCAAGCGGCCGGCATCATCAATGCTAGAAATCGAGGTGAGAATCTCCGGCGGGATTTTTTTATTGAGCTTGACGTATTGATCAAACTGGCTGATCACGGCGCGGCGCACGGCCTCTATCGCGGTGAGGCTATCGGCGGTGGGCGCTGCGCCGTTATGCGGCGTGACGTTGGCATGGAAATGTGCTTCGCCTTCGGTGATCTGGTTGACGGTGGCGCGCTGCTGGCCTTCGACCAAGACTTTCACCGTGCCATCGGGAAGTTTGAGCATTTGCAAAATCGTGGAGACGCAACCGACGGCAAACATGTCTTCGACCACCGGCTCGTCTTTCGCCGCAGCTTTTTGCGCCACCAGCATGATGCGGCGATCTGATTCCATCGCCGTTTCAAGCGCTTTGATGCTCTTGCTGCGCCCGACAAAGAGCGGAATCACCATATGCGGGAAGACGACCACATCGCGCAGCGGCAGAAGCGGCAGATCCAAAGGATCAGAGGGGAGGGCGGTGACACCAGACATGGCTTATTACTCTCAAAAATACAAAGCAGACAACAATTATCAGGCTTGCGCCGCCACTAGAGGCAATGCGCTAAGCCTTTTTAGCTTCATCCCGATACACCAGCAAAGGTGGTTTGCCTTCATCAATGGTGGATTCATCCACCACGACTTTGGTCACATTGCTTGTATCGGGCAAATCAAACATGGTGTCGATCAGCGCAGCTTCAAGGATAGAGCGCAGACCGCGAGCGCCAGTCTTGCGCACTTGGGCTTTGCGGGCAATCGCGCGTAAAGCATTCGGGCGTACTTCCAATTCTGCGCCTTCCATCGCCAGCAGCTTGGCATATTGCTTGATCACGGCATTCTTGGGCTCGGTGAGAATTTGCATCAGCGCTTCTTCGCTCAGCTCATCAAGCGTGGCGATCACGGGCAAGCGGCCAATCAGTTCGGGAATCAGGCCGAATTTAATCAAATCTTCCGGCTCAATTTCTTTGAAGGTATCGGAGAGGCTGCGCTGTTTTTTGCTCTTCACAGTTGCGCCAAAGCCAATGCCGCCCGCTTCTTGCCGCGCTTCGACGACTTTTTCTAAGCCTTGGAATGCGCCACCGCAAATGAACAAGATATTCGTCGTGTCGACCTGCAAAAAATCTTGATTCGGATGCTTGCGCCCGCCCTGCGGTGGCACGCCAGCCATTGTGCCTTCGACGAGTTTGAGCAAAGCTTGTTGCACGCCTTCGCCGCTCACATCGCGCGTGATCGATGGGTTGTCGGATTTGCGGGAGATTTTGTCGATCTCGTCGATATAGACAATGCCGCGCTGTGCTTTTTCGACGTCGTAGTTGCAGGCCTGTAAGAGCTTAGAGATGATGTTTTCAACGTCTTCGCCTACATAGCCAGCTTCAGTCAGCGTGGTGGCATCGGCCATCACGAAAGGCACATCGAGCATGCGAGCAAGCGTTTGCGCGAGATAGGTTTTGCCCGAGCCAGTGGGGCCGATCAGCAAGATGTTGGTCTTGGTGAGCTCAACATCGTCTTTCTTGGCTTTTTCTTTGTGTTTGAGGCGCTTGTAGTGGTTGTACACCGCCACTGACAAGGCGCGCTTGGCCGTTTGCTGACCGATGACGTAGCCATCTAAATGCTGTTTGATCTCTAGCGGCGTAGGCAGGCCATCTTTGGCCGCTTTTTCTGCTTCCGGCGTGACTTCATCGCGAATGATGTCATTGCATAAATCAATGCACTCATCACAGATGAAAACCGATGGGCCAGCGATGAGCTTCTTGACTTCATGCTGGCTTTTGCCGCAGAAGGAGCAGTACAGCGTTTTCTCGCTTGCGGAATTGCCTTTACGGTCTGCCATGTGAGATGTCCATGAATTGCCAAAATGGGCTAAGCCTAATGATACCGCTTGCAATAGCTGTTTCGTTCGCAGTTACCATTTTGATAGCACGTGTACCGGCAAAACTTTATGCAGGACGCTTGGCCACCACTTGATCGATCAGGCCGTATTCTTTGGCTTCATCAGCTGAGAGCCAGAAATCGCGCTCAACGTCGCGGGCGATCTTTTCAATCGGTTGACCGGTTTGGCCGGCGTAGATTTTGTTGAGTTGCTCGCGTGTTTTCAAAATCTCTCTAGCAGAAATCTCAATATCGCTGGCCATGCCACGTGCGCCGCCTGAGGGCTGATGCATCATGATGCTGGCGTTTGGCAGGGCGATGCGTTTGCCTTTGGCGCCGGCCATCAGCAAAAATGAGCCCATGCTCGCTGCCATGCCTGTGCAGAGCGTGGAGACATCGGGTTTGATGAAATTCATGGTGTCGTAAATCGCCAAGCCAGCGCTCACCGAGCCGCCGGGAGAGTTGATGTAGATGAAAACGTCTTTGTCTGGGTTTTCGCTTTCGAGGAAAAGCATTTGTGCAACCACAAGATTAGCCATGTAATCCTCGACGGGGCCAACCAAGAAAATGATGCGTTCTTTAAGCAGGCGCGAGTAAATGTCATATGCTCGCTCGCCACGGCCAGATTGCTCGATCACCATGGGCACCATGCCAAGAGCTTGAGCAGGCTCAAAAGTAGATTCAGCGAAGCGATCTAAGCGACGTTGAGCACCTGTGCTCAATGCGTTGCCTTCGCTTGAGCTGATCGGGTCTTGTGCGGACAGTGGATTGAAAAAACGATTCATATGAGTTGCTCCTTGCTATGCTTACTGTAGCGCAAAATACGCCTGAAAACTTGTACTCAAAAAGGCAAATGGGGCTTACATCCAGTGATGCAAGCCCCATTGTGAGGAATTTACTGAAAGCCCTGCGGCTCAAAGCTTATTGCTGACCCATCAGCTCATCAAACTCAACCGCTTTGGCAGTGACTTTGGCTTTAGAAAGCACAAAATCCGTGACGTTGTTTTCGATGATCACGGCTTCGACTTCCGCCAAGCGCTGGCGATTGCTCTGATACCAACGGATCACATCGGCTGGTTTCTCATACGATGCTGCCATCTCTTCGATATGCGTTTTGATCTGATCGGGCTTGGCTCCCAAGTCATTGGCTTTCACCAATTCGGCCACCACGAGACCCAAGCGCACGCGGCGCTCGGCTTGCGGGCGGAAGATGTCTTCAGGGATCGGGGCTTTATCCGCATCCTTGATGCCGCGCTGCTTCAAATCAGCACGAGCGCTCTCGCCCATGCGATCTAGCTCAGATTGCACGATGCTCTGCGGCAAATCGAGCTCAGCTTTTGCAATCAGCGCGTCCATCACAGCGCCTTTGTTTTTGGCGATCAAGCGGAATTTGACTTCGCGCTCGAGATTCTTCTTGATATCTGCACGAAGGCCGTCAATAGAGCTATCAGCAATGCCGAGTGATTTGGCGAACGCTTCGTTAATCTCAGGCAAGTGCTGCGCTTCGAGCTTTTTCACGGTGACGAGGAAATCAGCCGTTTTGCCGGCGACGTCTTTTCCGTGATAGTCAGCGGGGAAGGCCAATGGGAAAGTTTTGCTCTCGCCAAGCTTCATGCCGCGCACGGCAGTGTCGAATTCCTTGAGCATTTGGCCTTCGCCAATTAAAAAGGCGAATTCATCGGCCTTGCCGCCTTCGAATGCTTCGCCTTCGATCTTGCCTGTGAAATCAACTGTGATGCGATCGC
>JAYSRZ010000354.1:0-1334 GCA_043720775.1 Variovorax sp.
CACGGCAAAGCAAACACCGCTTGCGACAACTGCTCGCTGTGCCACATGTGCAGTGCTATGGCCTTACCCTTATTCGCGACTCAAGCGAATATCAAGCCCGACCATGTTTACGCACTTCCTAGTCAAGCTTCATTCAGCCCGTTCTTTCCAGAGCAAACGCAACGCCCCCCTCTCGCCCTGCCCGTCTGAATCCGCAAGACCGGCTGGTTAGCGCCACCCAAGCATCCTAATGTAATTAGCGCGCTCACATCGCCCTCGTCTTGCGGCTTTTCTTAGCCTAAAACTAGACATTCGAGGTCAATATGCGTTTCACGCTGTATTTCATATTTGGTTTGGCATTAGCCCAATCGGCGCAAGCCACAAGCTTGCGCGCGCTGCTGGATCGCGCTTGGGCCATCCATCCGCAAGCCCAAACGCTAGAAGCCAAGCGCGCCGAAAGCACAGCGCAAACTGTGGCTGCCGATAGTTTGCTGCCCGGTGCGCCTGCGGTTGTACTCAGTCATCGTTCGGATCAGGCGCAGAGCAAAGCCGGGCTGCGCGAATCTTATGTCGGCGTAGCCTTGCCACTGTGGCTGCCGGGCCAGAGGGATGCACGGCAAAACCAAGCTCAAACCGATAAATCCGCACTGGAAGCATCGATCCAAGCGCTGCGTTTAAAGCTAGCAGGCGAGCTGCGCGAAGCCATCGCACAACTTCGACGTGCGCAAGCGCAAACCCTACTGGATGCAGAACGTACCCAAACCGCACTCGCCTTGGCTGAAGATGTGGCGAAGCGCGTGCAGGCCGGCGAGCTGGCTAAAACCGATTTGAACCTGGCGCAAAATGAATGGCGTAGCGCCCAAGGCACGCAACTACAAAACCGCATTGCCTTACTGCAAGCGCAGCAAGCCTTTGGCGCACTGATCAGTACGTCGCCGCAGGACAAGGTAGCGTTACCCGAAGACAGCACGGAAAGTGCGCAAGATAAACCTTTGCAAGACAGCCATCCGGTCTTGGAACAAGCGCGACTCGCCATCGCCTCGGCACAAGCACACGTTCGTGTCGCCAGCGAATCACTGCGGGATGCACCGGAACTGGAGCTGGGCACCTTCCGCGATCGCGGCAATTTTAACGATAACTACAACAACTCGATCGCACTCTCGCTGCGCATTCCTTTTGCGACAGCGGCACGCAATCAACCCTTGATCACTGCGGCACAAACCGCACTCACCGGCGCGCAAAGCGAATACGCGCGCACCCGACTCAGCCTCGAATATCAGCAACAGCAAGCACAGCAAGCCTTGAGCACCGCCGATCAGCTTTTGGATTTAGGGCGGCAACAACGCAACGCCGCG
>JAYSRZ010000355.1:0-10992 GCA_043720775.1 Variovorax sp.
CCTCGCCGGTGAAGGTGTCGATCACTGAGCTGGTGCGCACGTCGTACATCAGCTTGTTGGAGCGGGAAAGCAAGCCAGAGGTGCGCAGCAGCGGCGAAGTCTCAGGTGTGCTGCCGGGCACTCGATCGGTGTAGTAAGCCTGCACCGAAAGACAGAGCGTGCAATACGGCATGCCGATTTGCCGGCCACCGAGCGTGTCGTTGACCATCTCGTGGATTTCCATCATGTTTTTGGGATAGGCGCGTGCCTCGCCGTTGATCACCACGCCAAACACGATGGCATCTTTGGGATACCAATCGCCTTCGCTAGCAGGCGTGACTTTGGGCTGATCCAGCGCCGGAATGCAGCCACGCGGGCAGATTTGGCCGCGCGTGGCATCAGGCCGGTCGTCGATAAACACGCCGCCCCAGCCCACCCAGCGCCAATCAACAGTGGAGTTAGCGTCATCAAAGAATCTTGCCCAGCGCGGCTCGATCAGCAAATAGACATCGCGCTTCATCTCGCGATAGCCCGGTGGCGCGGGCAAATTCCAAGCGAGCAAATAATCGCCCATCCCCGTATAAACATCGCTCGGCAGCTTCACACGCGTGAGCTTTTCAAATGCGTCAACAATCACCGGCAATTGGTTTTCTCGCGCAAAGCGCAGCAAATCAAACAGATACCAAGCCATGCGCACATCGCCGGATGTGCCAATCGCCTTAATGGTTCGAATCGGAAAATTGTTTTCAAGTAAATCGACTTTTGCAAGGATGAGGGAGCGTTGTATGGCTGCGGGCAAAGGCCCAGACCCTGAGCGCGCAGCAGGCGCGGCGGGCAGTGCTTGTTGATTCTTATCGAGCAGCTTGGACGGCGGGGTTTGCGCGTGCAACACACCCTGCGTTGAGAGCGTTACCAACATCATCGCAAGCAGCGCTAGGCGAGCAAGCCAAAGCTGACGGGCAGGCTGCGACAGGGAAACAAATTGGCGGGGCTTTGGCAAAAGAGTGTTCAACATACGTGCTCCAAGCATGGGCTCTGTGCGCGCCCGTGAGGTTTAGTCACCCACGCTGAAAAAGTCTTACGCAAGAAGAGCTTGCAGGGCGAGCGATGCTGGCTATCTCAGCTAGACCTTTCGATCAAACCTAACTGATGCGGCCGTGCGTGCAATACACAGCCAAGACCCTTGTCTTTCTGCATTTTTATAAGCGATTTTGGCCACTAGCCTTCGTGTCTATTGCGCAGAGTGCTATGAAATTTGTAGCAATTAGCCGTTCGCCCTGAGCTTGTCGAAGGGTCGGCGTACTTGTTGTTTCGCTTCAACTTGTGTGCCTGCGTCGTACCATCGGGCATTTGCCAGAGGAATTTTTTGAAAACACACGCGATAGACGCTACAGCAATCCAACCCTCGCTCCGCGCGCAGTTGCTAAAAAATTTCTGATTCAAACACCCAATGGTTTCCGCTGGCAAGTTGTGAGATAGACAAATAGCAAGGTAAATTACCTGATATAAATGGGTGTACAATTAATTTATGCAAACGGTTATCGAAACACCAGAATTTCTCGCTTGGGCGAAGTCTGTGTGGTCTGATGACGAGCGCTTGGCCTTCATTGATTGGATTTCAGAAAACCCGCAGGCAGGCAGGCGATGTGATTCCGGGTGCTGTGCCGCTGCGAAAAGTGCGTTGGAGTCGCGCTGGAATGGGCAAGCGTGGTGGGGCTCGGGTGATTTATTTTTTGCAGCGGCCGGGCGGTGAAGTCGTTTTGATTCTGGTGTATTCCAAAGCAAAATTTGATCAACTCAGCGACAACCTCTTGCTTCAACTCAAGGAGAAATTTGATGCCAAAAGCCACTAAGACCACTTCTCTCGCCAAGGCTTCGAAGGCCAAGCCAGACGCAGAAATGCTCGCATTTGAACAAGCACTCTTGCGCTCCGTTGATCAAGCCTTGGTAGGCCAACATGCTGCCATCCACCCGCCAGAAACCATCGCGGCGCGCAAGCGCGGCAGGCCGCTGGGCAGCAAGCAAAGTATCACCAAAGAGCCCACCAAAATCCGCCTTGATCCTGATATCTTGGCAGCATTGCGAGACAGCGGCGTAGGCTGGCAAACGCGAGTCAACGATATGCTGCGTGCTTCACTGCGATTGACAGGGCGGGCCTGAGGAGAATGCAAGTCTGATTCGTTGTGAATTAATTTTCACCACCGCTTGAGAGCATTTCTGGCAGTTAGCCGTCGTATTTATTGAGAGGAGTGCTATTGAATTTGTAGTATTCAATCGTTCTCCCTGAGCTTGTCGAAGGGTTGGTGAATCTACTGTTTCGCTCGACCATATGCACCTGCGTCGTACCATCGGGCATTTGCCTCAGAAACCTTTTGAAAACACACGCGATTAGGGTCATCGCAATCAAACCCTCTCTCCGCGCGCCTTCCAAAAAATTTCTGATTCAAACGCCCAATGGTTTCCGCTGAGGAGATGATGAGTTAATGCCAGAACTGAGCGCTACACAAAGGGCGCACTAAGTCGCCTCCTGCGTATGTATTTCCGTGCCGAGCTCCACGTTAAATCGGCACACCCAAGTGAGCGAGTGAGCTGCTGATCGATTTGTAGTGTGCCTCCCATTGATTCCCGCCAGTTTCTATGGCGAGCTTCGAGCAATCAACTACTTCGAACAAGGAGTCGGTCAAGCCTCTGTAGTCCTTGTACATCGAAATGAAGCCTTCAACGCCCGAAAGTTGTCGCTGAAGCGCATACGGTGAACGTAGCTTCCAGCCAAGTTGGTATTCCATCCAAGATGCGCCTCGTAAATCTAGGATCATCTTTATGGCTTGCTGCAAATCGTGTTGACGGAAATAAACGATCATTGGCCTGAGCGGGGTAAGAACTTGCATTAATGCACTCACGTGCTTAGCGATGTCTTCTGACGACATGCCCATCATGAACAGATTTGTCAGGTCGCCGTGAAACACCTGTCCGTCCATGATCGTGATGACTTCATCCGCACAACGATCTTCTACGTAGCGACCCCACTTATCGCGCGCACGGGCGGCAAGCTCAGAAGCCTCAATGAACATCCATGGCTGGAAGAAGTCTGCTAAATCATCAGCTGCTCGCACAGGATGCGGGTCAGCAGCTTCCGTATATGCGGCGACTTGCAATCCCGCTGCGGTAAGTGTCTCGCCAAAGTGCCGGGTTGCTGTTGATTTTCCAGAGCCCATGATGCCTTCGAAGATCAGAAGGCGGCACTTGTCAGTTTGAATGTGTGCTGGCATTGACAGTTCAGTGTGGTGTGCAAAGAAATCTACTACACGAAATAATTTATACCGCAGTTCTCAGCGAAAGTCGTATTCTTGGCGCGCCAACGGCCTGTCCAGCGGAAACCATTGGGTGTTTGAATCAGAAATTTTTTGGAAGGCGCGTGGGGTGAGGGTTGGATAGCAACAATCTTTATCGCGTGTGTTTTCAAAAAATTTGCTGAGGCAAATACCTGATGGTACGACGCAGGTACATGAGATTGAATTGAGCTGTTCGCCGTTATGGAATCTGCGCAGAGTGCTACGAAATATGTAGCGTGATTATTGCTTAAGCAGCTCAGCACCTTTAGGCAAAGTGAACTGAAAGCTGCTGGCGGGCAGGCTCGGGTTGAGCTGCATGGTGGTGAAATTGATGAGGCTGCGTTGGCCAAAGCTGTCTGTGATGTCTAGTTGGTGCAGGGCTTCGCCTTTGAAGCCGATGCGGACGATTTGCAGTGTGCTGTCAGCGGTTTTTGGTTTGGCGCTGACCCAGTTGATGCCTTCTTTCTCGGGGGCGTTTTCTAGTGTGAATTCGTTGCGAAGGGCGCTTAGATCTGTGGCTGAGGCGATGAGCGCGGCAGGCGTGCTGGCGAAGACGGCAGATTGTTTGCGTTGGGAGGCTTGTTGTAGGTCTGCGTCGTAAATCCACAGACTCGTGCCGTCGGCCAAGATGAGTTGCTCGAAAGGCTTTTTGTATTGGAATTTGAATTTGCCGGGGCGCTGGAATTCGAAGGTGCCGCTGGAGTTTTTCACTCGCGGGGCTTCACCTGCTTTGGTGGGCGAAGTGACGACTTGTGTGAAATCTGACTTGCCGGATTTCACGGTTTTGACGAAATTCTCAAGGCTTTCTAAGCCATTTAGGGCACTAGCCGGCATAGATACTGCGCAGAGTGCTACTAAAAACGTAGTGACAAGAAAAGTGTGAATGCGTTTCATCAAGGCTTACTCGTTGCGCAAAGGCACAAGAATCTCACGCTGCCCACGCCCATTCATCGCCGTGACTAAGCCTGATTTCTCCATCGCCTCCAGCAAATTCGCAGCCTTGTTGTAGCCAATGGATAAATGGCGCTGAACGAGCGAAATACTGGCTTTTTGATTCTTCAAAACGATCTCCACGGCTTTATCGTAGAGCGGGTCTTTCTCACCTGATCCAGAGCCACCGCCTAAGTCAAGCGATAGACCGTCTTCATCGTCCACAGTTCCGCCCTCGAGCACGCCATCAATGTAATTCGGCTCGCCTTGCGATTTGAGATAGGCCACCACGCGGTGCACTTCTTCGTCGCTTACAAAAGCGCCGTGCACGCGCACCGGGAAGCCTGTGCCCGAGGGCATGTAGAGCATGTCGCCCATGCCGAGCAAGGCTTCCGCGCCCATTTGATCGAGGATGGTGCGGCTGTCGATTTTTGAGCTGACTTGAAAAGAAATGCGCGTGGGGATATTGGCTTTGATTAAGCCCGTGATCACATCGACGCTGGGGCGCTGTGTGGCGAGGATCAAATGAATGCCAGCGGCGCGAGCCTTCTGCGCCAGCCGCGCAATCAGCTCTTCAATCTTCTTGCCCACCACCATCATCAAATCAGCCAGCTCATCAATCACCACCACGATATGAGGCAATCTCTCCAGCGGCTCAGGAGAATCGGGCGTGAGGCTAAACGGGTTGTAGATAAATTCTTCGCGCGCTTTGGCATCGTCAATCTTCACGTTGTAGCCCGCGAGATTGCGCACACCAAGCTTGCTCATAAGCTTGTAGCGCCGCTCCATCTCCATCACGCACCAATTGAGGCCATGCGCGGCTTGGCGCATATCCGTGACGACTGGGCAGAGCAGATGCGGGATGCCTTCATACACGCTCATCTCCAGCATCTTCGGGTCGATCAGCAGCAGGCGCACATCGCGCGCTTCGGCTTTGTAGAGCAGAGAAAGAAGTGTCGCGTTGATGCCCACCGATTTACCAGAGCCGGTCGTGCCCGCCACCAAGCAATGCGGCATCTTCGCCAAATCAGCCACCACAGGGTTGCCAATAATGTCTTTGCCCAAGCCAATCGTGAGCATGGATTTCGCATCGTTATAGACCTGCGAGCCGAGGATTTCACTCAGGCGAATGGTCAGGCGCTTGGCATTGGGCAACTCAAGCGCCATAAAGTTTTTGCCAGGAATCGTCTCGACCACACGAATCGACACGAGAGACAGCGAACGCGCCAAATCTTTCGCCAAGCCCACAATCTGCGAGCCCTTCACGCCCGTGGCCGGCTCAATTTCATAGCGCGTGATCACGGGCCCCGGCATGGCCGCCACCACTTGCACGCTCACGCCAAAATCTTTGAGTTTTTTCTCGATCAGGCGGGAAGTCATCTCCAGCGTTTCTTGGCTGACGGTGACCTGCTGACCAGTAGGCGCGCTATCGAGCAGATCCACTTGTGGCAGCTTGCTATCTGGCAGCTCCACAAACAAACCCTTTTGCCGCTCTTTAGCCACGCGCGTGCTGGTGGGCAGATCCACGAAGCTATCGGTGAGCACGGGCTCAATGCGTGGCGCAGGCGAGGGCGGCATGAAGACGGGCGCGATATGCAGCTCTTCGCTTTCTGCACGCTCGACGATCACGGTTTCTTCGCGTTCTTTCGCAGCCGCTGAGCCAAAGGCCAGATCTTGCGCCATTTCTTTCTTCTCGCGGCGGCGCTCGATGAAGCCGAGTATGGCGTTGCCAATCCCTTCTGCCCAAGTGACCCAAGAAAAGCGCAGCGCCCAAGCCGCGCCTAACAAGCCCAGCGTAATACCGACCAGAGCAGAGCCATTAAAGCCCAGCCATTTGCTAGAGAAAGCGCCGAGAAAATAACCCAACACCCCGCCAGAGTGCCCCGGCAGCCGAGCTTCAAAGCGATACAGGCGCGTCCATTCCAAGGTGCAGCTGGCCGCGATGAGCAATATCAAACCGATCCAAAACAACATGCGCTTCGGATGCGCCGATGCATCACTGCGCAGCCAGCCCGCGAGGCTTGCAAGCCATGTGCGCACGCTCGCCGCGAAAAGCCACCAAACCGAGTAGCCAAATGAGTAAAACGATGCATCTGAAAGCCAAGCGCCTAGCCTCCCGCCCCAATTGCGAGCTGCAGCACCAGCGGCTTGGCTGCCTGAGGTTGACCATGCTGCATCTTGCGCAGAATGCGTAATGAGCGCGAGCAGCCAAAACAAGATGGCCAATGCGCCAAAGGCTAAAAGCAATTCTTGAGAGAAACGGCGCGGCTTTAATCCGCTCGCGGTTTCAAGTTTTGTGCCTTTGCCCGTGCGCTGCAAGCCAACGGGCGTGTTGAGTGTGTCGAGTGAGTAAGCCATCTATCAAAATGATAGCGCACTTCTGCTTCGCTCAGAGGCTCAAATCAAGAAAGTATTTGCCGCATGAAGTGCGTCGAATAGATCATTTATTCGACGCATTCAATGACGATTGCAGAGAAAAGCTCAATCCACGCGCCTGAGCTGCTCCGAGAGCCCCGCAGCCGTTACCAACTCACGCAGCAGCCCCGCTGGCTCCTCAGCCACCTGAATCATCTCCATCTGATATTCGCCCACAAAGCCATCATCAACCGTGCCGCGCATCATGTGCATAAAAGCATCGTAGCAGCCGTTGACGTTCAAAATACCAATCGGTTTGTCGTGATAGCCCAGCTGTTTCCAAGTCCAGGCTTCAAAAAGCTCTTCAAACGTGCCGATGCCGCCGGGAAGCGCGAGGAATACATCGGCATGCTCGGCCATCATGGCTTTGCGCTCGTGCATGGTTTGCACGATATGCAGCTCGGTGCAATCTGTTTTCGCCCATTCTTTATCCACCAAGGCTTGCGGGATGATGCCTTTGACGGTGCCGCCGGCATCCATCGTGGCCTGCGCCAAGATGCCCATCAGGCCGTTGCTGCCGCCGCCGTAAACGAGTTGGCCGCCATGCTGGCCGATCCAGCGACCCACTTCACCAGCGGCATAAGCAAAAGCAGGCTGATTGCCATCGCGGGAGCCGCAATACACGCAGATGGAGAAGTTCGGTTTCTTCATCGGTTGTTAGAAAAAGCGAGTGTAGATGGCAGCGATCCATACGCCGCCGCAGAGCAGCAAGGCAAGTAGTACTGCTGCAGAGCCAAGATCTTTGGCAATTTTTGAGAGCTCGTGCCACTCGGGGCCGATGCGATCAATGGCTTTCTCGACGCCTGTGTTGAGAAGCTCAGTGATCATCACGACAACGACCACGGTGATGAGGAAAGATATCTCTAGCCAAGATTTACCGACCCAGAAAGCCGCAGGAATCATGAAGCAAGCAAGGATCGCCTCTTGGCGAAACGCCGCTTCAGACAAGCCTACTTTCAAACCTGCGAGCGAATAGCCACCCGCATGCAAGATGCGCGATAGGCCTGAGCGCTGCTTTTGCGCAGTGGGGGATTCATTTTGCATGGCGTTTGGAATGCTGCGTATGTGGCTTATGCCGGGATTGTTTTGCTCATTGGCTTATGCGAGATAAGGCGCGTGTTGGCCAGTGCATCGTGCAGAAACTGCCGCTCAGGATGAAGGCGCGAAAGTAGGGCGTAAATCGCTACCCAAGCAAAAATGATTGCACCTGTTGCACCCGCACTAAATTTAGGTGGCGCAAAAAGCCAAATGGCGGCCAGCGGCGGGAAAAACCAAAGCCAAGAGAGCGCGTAACGTGCCAAAGCTTGCTTTTGCGATATCGCCTGCCCATCCATGCCCACCACACGTAAATGCCAAGTCTTCATCGCCAAGGTCTGGCCTTTGTGCCAAAAATAGACGAAATAAATGCCAAAAATGATGAAGATAAAGATCTGCAAACCCAGCCGATTGTTCATGGCATTGCGCGTTTGCGAGAGCGTGCCAAACAAGTAGCCTGCAATCCAAATCACGCCAAACATCAACACGCCTTCATACATCCAGCAGGCCATGCGCCGGCGTAGGCTGGGTGGCGCGGCTGGCGTGTCAACAGCGCCAAAGGGGGGAGGGGAGACATAGGGTTGGGAGGAATTCATGGCGCAGCTCGAATCTTTTATCGATTGTAAATGCTATGAATTAGTGAGCACCTCACGCAGTAAGCGCTTGGGCTAGAGACCGATTTTTCTTAAAAATGCTCAGGGCTTGGTTGACGCATCTTGCAAAGCGTTGCCCGGCAAGATACTGCCTTGCTCGGCGACATGCGAGGCGACCGTGATCTTTTTGCCTGGCGCAGGGGTGCTAGGCGCAGCCTTGGCTTTCGCCAATACTTTGCCTGTGCCAAACTCAGGCGCAGGTTCTTTTTTAAATACAGTTTGCGGCTTGATGGCGGTTGCAGCGCCCGAGCCAGGCGCTTTCAGAGCGCTTTGAGCGAGTTTTTGCTTTTGCTCTGAGCTCAGCTGCTGATAGGCCTGCCATTGCACTTTGCGCTGCTCTGGCGTCAGGCCATCGGTGAGCTCACGGTGTTGGGCAAAATTTTGCCGGGCATCTGCTCGTTGCTGTGAACTCAGCGATGTCCATTCCGTCATGCGGGCGTGCATTTTGGCTTGCTGGGCGGCGGGAAGTTTGTCGAAATCTTTGGCGACACTGAGCCACTTGCTCTTTTGCCCTAGACCGATGCTGTCCCAATTGGCTGTTAGCGGGCGCAACGCGGCTTGCTGTGAGGCGCTCAGATCTTTCCATAGCGGCTGGCTGGACGCTGCGGGCTTTGCTGCTGCGGGAGTCGCTGTTGTGGGCGCGGTTTTTAGCGCTGATGGCGCCGCAGATATTTGCGCAAACGCAATCGAGGCCGCGCCTAGGCTGGTCAAGCAGATCAGCAGTAAACGACGCATGGTGATTTAGCCTTACTGGCCAGAAGCCGAGTTAGACACAGGGGGGCCAAACTTCAAATATTGTGCAAAGCCAGCATCGGTGTGCGCTGAAGGAGGCAGATCGTCGGTGAGCAACTGCGTGTCCACCTCGGCCAACTCACTGGCGCGGTCGTTGTTGGCGTTGATATTAATGAGGATCAAGCCAGCAGCCAAAGCGATCAGCGGCACTGCGCCCAAAACGCGATTGAACCATCCGAACTGATCGCCGCCTAAAACTGCAGACGAACCCGATGAAAACACGCCGTCCGCAGCCTGACTTTGCGATACGACGGCGACTTTGCGCTGAGCCAAGGCCTGCTGACGGGCAATGCGCAGCCGCTCTGAAATATCGTGAGTCAGCGGCAAATCATCGAGCTGAGAGGCTACTTTCAGGCCAAAGCGATCCATTTGGGCTTCGCGCTGTAGATAAGTTGCGTTCGTCATGATGATCACCTGAAATTTCGTCGATATGTTTTAGCAGTGCTTCAAAAAAAGTTAAACCCAAGTTCGCTTTTTAAAGTCTGATTCCCTTGGCGTTGAGCGTTTTGCTCAGCGCCTGAACCGCACGAGAACAGTGCGTTTTCACACTGCCCTCTGAGCAACCCATGGCCGCAGCGGTTTCCGCCACGTCCATCTCCTCCCAGTAACGCATCAAGAAGGCTTCTCGTTGACGCGCAGGTAGCAACTGCACAGCATCGTCAATTTCTTGCAACGTTTGCTTACGTGAGAGTTGTTTCTCCGAGCTTTCTGTACCCTCAGAGGTGTCAATCGCCTCCAAAGTTTCCAGTAAATCGAATTCACCGTCTTCGCCCATTTTCTCAAAGTCGCTCATGTTGGAGAAAAGCGCTTTGTGCGTCTTTCTGCGGCGAAACCAATCGAGCGTGGTGTTTTGCAGAATCCGCTGGAAGAGCATGGGCAGCTCAGCGGCGGGCTTGTCGGCGTAGTGCACCGACAACTTGATCATGCTGTCTTGCACAATGTCTAACGCTGCGTCTTCGTCTCGCACATGGTAGACCGAGCGCTTAAAAGCGCGTTTTTCCACAGATTTGAGGAAATCGGAAAGTTCTTGCTCGGTGGCCAAAATGAATTGCTGAGAAGCAGGTGTATTTTTGGGGGCTGCATAGAGTGCTGCCGTCTTTTGTTGCCATATTATCGCACCCCGAATCAGTCAGGCACGGGTCAGAATGAGGCTTGGAACTTGCTCAATAACCACGCTGGCGCTGAACTGTACCGCTGATGTCTTGTCCGGCATGTAGGGCCATGATTTTTTTGCTGATTTGAGTAATGGAAGGTTTAAGCAAGGTCATGGCGGAAATGTGCGGCGTCAGCGTAATGTGCGGATGCGTGCGAAACGGATGATCGGCGGGCGCTGGTTCGGTGCGCAAGACATCGAGGCAAGCGCCGGCCAGATGACCGCTGCTCAGCAATTTGAGCAGATCTTCTTCAACCAAATGCGCGCCCCGGGCGATGTTGATCAGGTAGCCGCCGGGCAGCAGCATGCCTAAATGCTTCGCATTGAGAATGTCGTGGGTCTGAGCAGTCAGCGGCAGGGCGCAAACCAGTACGCGAGTGCGGGATAAAAATTTGTCTAAATCATCGCCGCTGAAGCATTGGATGCCCTCAATTTGCTTCGGACTCTTGCTCCATCCGTTGACGGGAAAGCCCAAATCACGCACGCGCTCAGCAATTTTGCTACCCAGCTCGCCTAGGCCAAGCACGCCGACGGGATGATTGCTGTGATCCTGCGCGGGGTGTTGAGTCCAGAGGCCAGCGCGAATGTCTTGCTCGTATTGATCAAAGCGGCGCACATGGCGCAAAAGAGCGTGCGTCACGTAATCTTGCATTTGCGCAGCCATGCCACCGTCTTCAATGCGCACTAAAACGAGGTGTGTTGG
>JAYSRZ010000356.1:0-1330 GCA_043720775.1 Variovorax sp.
TCTTTGATCTGCCCCTGAAATTGCGGATCGAGCACCTTCGCGGAGAGCACATACGATGCCCGCGCGAATACATCTTCAGGCATGAGTTTGACGCCCTTGGGCAGCAACGAATGCAAATCCACAAAGCTCTTCACCGCAGTAAACAACCCATCGCGCAAGCCCGAATCATGCGTGCCGCCCGCACTCGTCGGAATCAAATTCACATAGCTCTCGCGAACCGCGTTGCCCTCTTCCGTAAACGCCACGCACCAAGCCGCGCCCTCGCCTTCGGCAAAAGTGTCGTTATTCTCCGCAAAGCCATCGCCTTCCCACAGCGGGATCACGGCATCCGCAGATAAGCTTTGCTCCAAATAATCTCGCAGGCCGCCTTTGTATTGCCAAGTCTGCGTGTCTTTTTTCTTCTCATCCACCAGCGAGACCGTCACTCCCGGCATCAGCACAGCTTTTGAGCGCAGCAAATGCACCAGCTCGGCATGGGGCAAAGCAAAGCTTTCAAAATACTTCGCATCCGGCCAAGCGCGCACGCTCGTGCCATTCTTCCTGTCGCCCTCAACCTGCTTGCGCAAATGCAATTTCTCAATCACATCGCCACCGGAGAACACAAGTTTCGCCACCATGCCTTCACGATGGCTCGTCACCTCCAAGCGTTTGGACAGCGCATTCGTCACACTCACGCCCACGCCATGCAGCCCGCCCGCAAAGCTGTAAGCCCCGCCTCCAGCCTTGTCAAACTTGCCCCCTGCATGCAGCCGCGTGAACACAATCTCCAGCACCGCCACCTTCTCCTCAGGATGCAGCCCAAACGGAATCCCGCGCCCATCGTCATGCACGCTCACCGAGCCGTCGCCATGCAGCTCCACCTTCATGCGCTTGCCATGCCCGGCCAGCGCCTCATCGGCCGCGTTATCCAGCACCTCTTGAATAATGTGCAGCGGATTGTCGGTGCGTGTGTACATGCCCGGCCTCTGTTTGACAGGCTCCAGCCCCTTCAAAACACGGATCGAGCCTTCGGAATATTGAGTCGGTATCTTTTCTGCCATAGACGGGATTGTAGTGGCAAGCTGATTGATAACTGGCTAAAATAACAGCTCCATTGCTGAGGTATAAAATCTTAGTACCTTTTAACAAACGAGGCACGCTATGGAAGCAGTCATTGAAAAACCAAAAGCCGGGCATCTGACCGTCAAGCTAGACAGTGATGAGCGCCACCGTTTGCAAACGATAGCCCAAGCCAAACAAAGAACACCGCATTTCATCATGCGCGAAGCGATCACGCGCTACATCGAGCAAGAAGAAGTGCAGCAACGCTTCTTGGCAGCCGCAGAGCAAT
>JAYSRZ010000357.1:0-1327 GCA_043720775.1 Variovorax sp.
CGTCTTCCTGCACCATTTCAGCGGCAGGCATGATGTAGCAAATAGTTTCTGCCAAATCGCCCACGGCTTGATAGCATTCATCAAACAACCATTCAGGCACACCCGCCGCCTCTTGCGCCCACACCTTGAGCAGCGACGTTTTCACCACTTGCCGAGGTTTGCCGCCTGCTAAAAAATACATCGCCCATGCGGCATCTTGTGGATGCGTGGCAGCGACATCGGCGAAGTAACCTTGCAAGGCAGAGAGCTTCGCATTCGTCGCCGTGGTTGCATCCAGCTGCGTGTAGAGCTCCGCAAATCGCCTCACGATTTGTTCCTCATAGATCGCCTCACGATTTATTTCCTGAACAGTGCTTCATGACTTATTTATTGCTATTAATTAAATAGCACTTGTCGCAGTATCGGCGGGTGCAACAGACTGTTTTTCTTCTAAATTCTCATCGCCATACTCGGTAGAGAAGCTGCCCGCCTGCAAGCCCTGCTCCGCCAAATAGCGCACCATCACTGGTACGCTGCCATGCGTGACGATCACACGGCTGGCCTGCGTGGCCTTGATCGCGCTGTGCAGCCCCGGCCAATCAGCATGATCACTGAGTACAAAGCCTCGGTCATAGCCGCCGCGCCGCCGCGCCCCGCGCAGCAGCATCCAGCCGCTGGCAAAGGCATCCGAGTAGGGCTCAAAGCGCTTGATCCAAGGCGTTCCCGTGGCACTCGGTGGGCAGAGCACAAGGCAGGTTTTGAAGTCTTTTGCGTCGGTGACTTCGCTGACCGTGCGCGTGGCCGGCAGCGCCACACCCGCTTCGCGATAAGCGCGGTTGAGCGGCTCCACCGCGCCATGCGTGATGATCGGCGCAATGCTGGCATCCACGCCGCTCAAGATCCGTTGCGCTTTGCCGAAGCTGTAGCAACACAGCACGCTGGCTTTGCCTGCCGCTGCATTGCCCGCCCACCAAGCGTTGATTTGCGCAAACACTTCTTTGTCATCTTGCCAGCGGTAAATGGTCAAACCAAACGTGCTCTCGGTGATAAACGTGTTGCAGCGAACGGGCTCAAAGGGCTCGCAAGTGGCATCGGGTGCTACTTTGTAATCCCCGCTGGCCACCCACACCTCGCCTTTGTATTCGATGCGCACCTGCGCAGAGCCGAGCACATGGCCAGCAGGATGCAGCGAGATTTTTACGCCGTTGTGTACGACTTGCTCGCCATACGCCATCGGCTGCAAATTAATTTGCCCCAGCCGCGAGCGCATCACGCCTTGCGCTTTTGTATGCGCCAAGTAATGGCCATGCCCGCTACGCGCATGGTCGGCATGCGCATGTGTGATCAC
>JAYSRZ010000358.1:0-1321 GCA_043720775.1 Variovorax sp.
CGAACGACGTGCATACGTTAACCAAGTTGTGGCATATGCATGCCGCTGTTGACCATCCGAGAAGCGTTCTCAAGCATCGACAGCTTGTCCGGGTTGTTGAGCATGTCAGTGTAGGACAATCCGCTAGCGGGCGCTGGAGAAGATGGTTGCATGGCAGAGGGCTTATACAAATTCTCGTAGGCCCAGTCACCTATTTTTCCGTAAGAAGTTCTAAACATATGCACAGGTGCCACGGTGCCTGCCCCCGTGATAGCAAAGCCGTTGTTGTTGGCCGTCTGCGCGGCGTTTGGTTTTAGGAGTTTTGTCGGACCAGGGTTAATCTTACCTGTTTGAGCGTCTACACTTCCTGGCACGTTTGCGGCATGGGCAGGCGGCCCAAACTTCGAAGCTTCTTCGCGCTGCGACTGTTCGTATTTGTCCAGAGAAGCATTAGCTCCTTTGGTTAGTTTTTTTTGTAGGCGATCGAGTCTTGCTTGCGTCAAACGTTGCACGGCGGATTGTTCGCTTTTTGCATTCTTGCCGGACAGGCCAGCATGATGCTTACTAAGTTCGGCTTCTGCTTTGCTTTGCGCCTTGCCAAGCTCTCCCTCCACTTTGGCTTTCTCAATCTGCATCTTCAAGATTTCGTTCTCTTGTTGAGACTTTGACAGCTGCGCTGAGAATTGCTGCTGCTGTTCCATTTGCGCAGCTGCGGCATCTTGTTGAAGCTGCGCAGCTTGCTGTGCGGAGGCTTGCTCAGCTTGGGCAGCAGACTGCTCAGCCGACATCTGCGCCTGAGCGGCGTCTTGCTGGGCCTTCATGATTTGAGGGTTGGCCTCAGTAGAAGGTTGGATTGAGTTGGCTGTAGCCTGCTGCTGCGTCATGCGTAGCGCAGGGTTGACGCCTTGCGGTGGTGGTGTGGGGAGAGGAGCTTGCGCGCCCGCTTCTTTTACTACCCACTGCGGGCGAATTTCAGCAAGCAGATTTACAATAGAGCTTTCTTTTGAAAGCTGATCTTCTTCTTCCTGCAGTTGAAGTTCTTCAATTTCTTTTTCAGACAACGCCTGCGGGTCTTTCGGTTTCCTGCGGGTTGTGCGCTCTCTGGTTTCGGTGTAAAGGCGGCGACGTGTATCGCGCCCCAGCCGCTGGCGTAGTGCGTTGCTGAGCTGGATGTCCTCCATGGGCAGATCAAGCATCGTCTCCGAGTCTCCCGGCTTCTTGGTGGGCAGTGTGACCTTGACGCGACCGGCACGGGAAGCAGTGGCTTGTGCATCCAGCATGTCCATTTTCTTCTTGGCGGAATAAGCGGCGACGCCAAGACCGCCGACGCCTAGTCCTAGCG
>JAYSRZ010000359.1:0-3765 GCA_043720775.1 Variovorax sp.
GCTCAGCAATAGCAGCCACAGCGCCCGAGGCAGCCGCTTGCGGCAAAAAATCATGCGCATCAAAACGCTCACCGCGCAAGGCGACGAATAAATCTCCAGCGGCCAGCGTGCGCGTGTCGGTATGAACGCGGTTGATCATCACATTCTCATCGCCGACCAAAGTACAGATAAGCTCTCGACTCTTCAACAAGTCAGCAGCTTGCCGCAAGCTCATCATGGCTGGATTAACGCTTAACGAGCTCATGCACGGTCTCCTTCGATGCGCAGTTTGAGCGCTATTCTGGCTTGAGCCAAATCCGAAAATGTGTGTTTCACGCCTGCGATTTCTTGGTAGACCTCGTGGCCTTTGCCTGCCACCAAAATCACGTCTTCCGCGTCAGCCTGCTCAGCCGCCCAAGCAATCGCTTTTTTGCGATCCAGCTCAATATGAATACTCGCTTGGTGATCACCCAACCCGGCCATGACTTGATCCACGATGGATTGCGGAGATTCATTGCGGGGGTTGTCAGTAGTCAAAACAACCCGATTTGATTGAGTCGCAGCAGCTTGCGCCATCAATGGGCGTTTTGCGGCATCCCGATTGCCGCCACAACCAAATACGCACCACACCTTACCGCCACGCGCCTGTGCCAAGGGCCGCAAAGCAGCAAGCGCTTTGGCCAACGCATCAGGCGTGTGCGCGTAATCCACCACGATCAATGGCTTGCCCGCATCGCTCACCAATTCCATGCGCCCCGGCACAGGCGTGCAATGCGCTAAAGCTTCACACGCATCCTTGAGCTCCACGTTCAGCGCGCGCAACGCGCCAATCACACCCAGCATATTCGCAGCATTGAAATCGCCCACCACCGGGCACTTAACTTGGAAGCTTTGCCCCATTTCGGTCACGCTAAAGCTCATGCCGCTTTGTTGATACTCGGGCGTGCTGCCACACAGCGTGACATCCGTGCGCAGCTGCGAAGTGCCGATAATTTTCAGGCCGCGCTCTTTGCAATACGCTACCAACTCATCACTTTTCGGATCATCCAAATTGATGACTGCCGTTTGCAAACCCGGCATATCAAACAGCGCTTGCTTGGCCAGCCAATAGCTGTCCATACTGCCGTGATAGTCCAAATGGTCTTGCGTGAAATTGGTGAAAATCGCGACCTTGACATTTGTCCCTGCCATGCGATGCTCCGCCAAGCCGATGCTGGAGGCCTCCATTGCACAAGCCGATGCGCCTGCATAGCGCAGCCGTGCAAGCTCGGCTTGCAGCATCACCGGATCGGGTGTGGTCAATCCGGTAGAGACCATCTCGCCAGGCGTTCCTATGCCCAAAGTGCCAATCAACCCGCATGCATACTGCGTAGAGCGCTCATTTTTTTGTAGCGTCTTCATTCTCAAAAAGTTGATTGCTTGCGCCAGCCACCACGCCGTTGATGTTTTCCCGTTGGTGCCGGTCACAGCAGTCACATCGAGCGCCTTGCTAGGCTGATCGTAGTAAGCAGCTGCAATCAGTCCGCTACTCGCCTTTAAATCAGCCACTTGGGCAATCCGCGCATCATCCAACCGAAAAGCTGCAACGCCCTCTGATTCCACCAAGCAGCACGAAGCGCCTGCTTTGAGTGCAGCGGCCACATATTTCCTGCCATCCGTTGCCGCGCCCGGCCATGCGATGAATGCATCACCGGGCAGGACGCAGCGGCTGTCCGTGTGCAGTGCGCCTTCGCCAACGTGCTTTCTTAGCCACTGCGCAGCTTGATCAATGGAGGCAAGCTGCATCATCAAAACGACTCCGCCTCTGCTGCAACCACAATCTGCGGCTTGATCGCCATATCCGGCTGCACGCCGAGCATACGCAGCGTTTGCGCCACGGTCTCCGAGAACACAGGGGCCGCGACCTCGCCGCCATAAAACTTGCCATTGCTGGGCTCGTCCACCATCACTGCCACCACAATGCGCGGGTTATCAATCGGCGCCAAGCCTACAAACCAAGCGCGATATTTCTTATCTGAATAGCCTTTGCCTTCTTGCTTGCGCGCTGTGCCGGTCTTGCCGCCCACGGAATAGCCACTGGTTTGCGCCAATGGCGCGGTGCCGCCTTGCGCTGTGGCCAGTTGCAGCATCTTGCGCACGGCTTGCGCGTTTTTCGCGCTCATGATGCGCACACCACCGATCTCACTGTCTGCTTTCGTCAACGTCACAGGAATCAGTTCGCCGTCACGCGCAAACACGCTGTACGAACGCGCCAACTGAAACAGCGAAGCCGACAAACCATAGCCATAGCTCATCGTGGCTTGCTCAATCGGCCGCCATGTTTTGTAAGCCCTTAGCTTGCCGCTAACCACACCTGGGAAAGGCAACTGTGGCTTTTGCCCAAAGCCGGCAGCCGAGTAAAACTCCCACATCTCACGCGGCTCTGCGCGCATCGCCATCTTCACTGTGCCAACGTTGCTGCTCTTTTGAATGATCTCGTTCACAGTGAGCACACCGTGCGGATGCGAATCTGTAATCGTCGCACCCGCAATCGTGATCTTGCCGGGCGCGGTTTGAATTTGCGTCTCGGGCGTGACCCATTTTTTCTCAAGCGCCATCGCCGCGATAAAAGGCTTCATCGTTGAGCCTGGCTCAAAGGTATCGGTGAGTGCGCGATTGCGCATTTGCGCAGGTGTCAAATTACTGCGCTTGCCCGGCACGTAGCTGGGGTAATTCGCCAGCGCCAACACCTCGCCCGTTTGCACATCCAGCACCACCACGCTGCCCGCTTTGGCTTTGTGCTGAGTCACAGCATCGCGCAATTTTTGATATGCAAAGAATTGCACCTTGCTATCCACCGAGAGCTGAATATCTTTGCCATCGGTAGGCGCAACGGTTTCGCCAATGTCTTCCACCACGCGGCCCAAACGATCTTTGATCACGCGGCGCGTACCGCTTTTTCCACCAAGTTGGCTGTTAAACGCCAGCTCAATGCCTTCTTGGCCTTTGTCGTCCGTATTGGTAAAGCCCACCACATGCGCAGCCGCTTCACCTTCTGGATATTGACGGCGATATTCTTTGCGCGTGTAGATGCCTTTGATACCCAGAGTTGCTACCTGCTGCGCAACCCCTTCATCAATTTGCCGCTTGATCCACACAAAGCTTTTATCTTCATCTAATTTTGCGCGCAACTCAGCTATTGGCATATCAAGCAGCTTGGCCAATTGCGCGAGCTTGCGTTTGTCCTGCTCCACATCCTCAGGAATGGCCCACACGCTGGGCGATGGCACGCTAGAGGCGAGGATCAAACCGTTGCGATCCAAAATGCGGCCGCGATTGGCGGGCAGCTCCAGTGTGCGCGAGAAGCGCACCTCGCCTTCGCGGATGAAGAAATCATTGTTGATGACTTGAATATATGCAGCCCGGCCCGCCAAGCCGACGAAAGCTAAAGCAATCGCCGCTACGATGAATTTGCTGCGCCACACCGGCGTCTTACTGGCCAAAAGTGGACTTGCGCTGCCAGAGTAAGCCACGCTTTTTGTGCTCTGTGGGTTATCGCGCCAGCTCATGGCTGCGTCCCGTTCGCAGGCGCAGAGGCTGCCTGCTGCGGCAATTTCACATACTGCGTCACTGCTGGCGTGGCCGTGCGCATTTGCAATTGCTCTTTGGCGATCTTCTCTACCCGCAGCGGCGTGGCCGATGAGCGCTTATCGACTTCCAGCCGCTCGCGCTCAATCTCGAGCTTGCGCGAGAGGCTTTGTGCTTTTTCTACTTCTACAAATAAGCGGCGCGACTGATACTGCATCT
>JAYSRZ010000360.1:0-3760 GCA_043720775.1 Variovorax sp.
TGCTTAACCATACGCTGTTGCCGCCTATGCCCCTGTGGCAACGCAAACCAACTCAAACACATCAAGATCAAACAAAATGATTAAACTAGCAGTATTGGATCTGACCCCATTTTTCGCTCCTTCAATTTTACGTTTCCGCTTTTCGCTACCTCATCGCCGCTTTTACTTCCGCGCCGAGCTCAATCACGCTCATGGCGTAGTAGCTGCTCCAGTTGTAGCGGGTGATGACGTAGAAGTTTTGCGTGCCGGCGACGTATTGTTGGGCGTTGGTTGCCGACAAAGCGGGATCGCCGTTTTGCAGCTCGATAAGTGCGAGCGGGCCGGCGTGGGCTTGTGCTGCGCTGCCTAGGATTGCGCCTTTGGCTTGGAAGCTCTCTGGGCTGAAGGTGGGGAGGATGTCTGGGGCCATAAGCGCGTCTTTGTCAAGCCTTGCAGCATCGAAGCTCACGGGGTAATGCGTGGGCTGGCCGGTGATCCAGCCGAAGCCTTTGAAGTAGTTGGCCACCGAGCCTATCGCATCTGCGGGGCTGCTGAATAAATCGACCTTGCCATCGCCATCAAAATCAATCGCGTATTTCACCCAGCTGCTGGGCATGAATTGGCCGAGGCCCATCGCGCCGGCGTAGCTGCCGCGCCATTGCATCGGATCGACATTGCTGCGATGGGTGAGCGAGAGAAATTGCTCCAGCTCATCGCGGAAGAAGGGGCTGCGATCGCGCTTGGGTGTTTTGGGGAAATCAAAAGCGAGCGTGGCCAGCGCATCCATCACGCGGAATGTGCCCATGTCGCGGCCATAGATCGTCTCCACGCCGATGATGCCCACGATGATCTCGGCGGGCACGCCGAATTCGGCTTCTGCACGCTCAAGAGCCGCTGCATTTTCGCGCCAAAACTTTACGCCGGCTTGGATGCGCACGGGATCGATAAATCGGCTGCGATAGACGCGCCAATTTTTCCAAACGACGCCCGTGGAAGATGGCTGCATCGGGCGCATGAGGCGCTGCACGTTGGGAATAAAGCGCGCTTGGCCAATGGCTTGGCGCACCCATTCCTTGTCGAGATTGCGGCGCTCGGCGATGTCATCTGCAAAACGCATGGCCTCTTCGTTGCTGGCGTAGGCGGCGCTCTGCGATGCGGCTACAGCGGTAGGTTTTTTAGAGCTATTTTGGCCAAAAGCCTGCATAGATACTGCGCTAAGCGCTACTGAAATAATAGCGCCCATGAAGCAGCGTTTTGCGGAGCGGGCGAGGAGCTGGGGAATGGAATGCATCAAGAGGCAGTCTGTGGCAAGGAGGGAAGGCGGGAAAACGTGCGTTGTAGTGTAGCCAAGCTCTGAGCAGCTTTTGCAGCGCTGGGGCGATAGCGTAGCGCATCAAATTGAACAAGCCAATCATGCAGCGGCCTGGCATCTTCGCCAAATTTTGCAAGCGCTTGTAATCCAAGCGTGCGCGGTGGCGTGCTCGGCTCTGACGGCAAGCCCGCTTTGGCCAGCAGCTTGCGCGCTCGCGCGAGCTCGCGTAGCCAAGGATCGGTGTGATGGCGCTCCCAGTATGTGAACGCTGCGCCAACGAGCCCGACGAACGCGATGATCAGCGCCAGCACTTTGCCCAGATCTTCCCAAGATGGGCTCACAAAGCCGAGGCTCTTGAGTAGATCAAGCTGCCGCGCTTGCGAATAGTTGAGCACCCATTGATTCCAAGAATTGTTGACCGCTTCCCATGCATTGCGCAGCTGCTGCGTGAGCCCCAGCGGGATCACGGCGCTAAATGCTGCGCCCAGCGCACCTTGCGGCGCGCTCAGGCGGCTGAAGCTGCCAATGCGGCTAGGCGACACAGCACCCGTCGGATCGATTCTGACCCAACCCTCGCCCGCCTGCCACACCTCGGCCCAAGCATGGGCATCGCGTTGCCGCACTGTCCAAAAACCATCCACGGCATTCATCTCACCGCCTTGATAACCTGTGACCACACGCGCCGGAATATCCAGCGCCCGCATCAAGATGACAAAGCTAGAAGCAATGTGTTCGCAAAAGCCTTCCTTCTTGTCAAACCAAAACTCATCGGCGGTGTGTTGACCATACACACCGGGATCGAGTGTGTAGGTGTAACCACCATTCTTCAAGCGATTGAGCACTTCGGGCACCAGCACTTCGGCGCCCGCACGATTGAGGCGCGGATCGCGGCGAATATCAAAGGCCAATTGCATCGTGCGCGGATTGAAGCCCGGTGGCAGATCCAGATAGCTTTGCATTCCCGGAATATTTTTTTCTGGCCCGTGGCGAAACTCCAAGCTGCTCGTGGCGGTGTAGCGCACCAGATCGGAGACAGGCGTATTTGAGAGCCATTGCAGCTCATTGGTCATGCGCACTTCATGGCCACGCACTCTAGGCGCTTGTGTGGCGGCCTCCAACACGAAGATCCAGGGCCTGCGCGTGGGCTCCAGCGTCACTTCGTAGTTCATCATTTCATTGCTGGTGCGCAAATCAGCAGGCATGGGAAAGCGGCGCGAGAAAGAATTTTCAACACTCGGCCGCCACACGCGGCCATCGAATTGACTCAGCACGGGCCCGCGAAAATACATCAAATTTTGCGGTGGAATTTGTTGGCCTGCTGCGAGATTGAATTTAACGCGCATCGCAATTGCCTCATCCAAACTGATGCGCGCCATATCGCCCACGCTCATCTCGCTGGAGAGCCCACTGCGCCCAGACGTTGTCTCGCCCGGCATGCCCCAAAGCGGCGCCACGCGCGGAAACAACACAAACAGCAGCGCCATGATCGGCGCACCGAGCAACACTAAAAAGCCCGCGCTGCGCATCGACTCTTTCAAAGCAGGCTGGCCGACCATGCGATGAGAATGAATCAGCGCGGTGAGCAAGCCCATGAGTGCCAGCATCATTGCGGCAGCTACAGCTAAGCTTTGCGAGAAAAAGAAATTCGTGAGCATCGTAAAAAAGCCCAAGAAGAAAACGACGAACGCATCGCGCTTGGCTCTGAGCTCTAGCGTTTTGAGGCAAAGCAGTGCAACGATCAAGGTGACACCCGGATCGCGGCCAATCCAACTTTTGTGGCTCCACCAAGTCAGCAGCATGATGAGCGCCAAAGTGCCAAGCAGCCACCATTTTGAAGGAAGCGGTTTGCTTTGCACAGCGAGCTTGCCGCGCCAGAGAAGCACGCCAACCGCGAGTGCCGAACACCACAGCGGCAAATGCTCCATGTGCGGCGCGATCACCCAAAAAATCACGCCCAGAAGAAACAGCGTGTCTCTCGTTTCGCGTGGCAGGCGCTTGAGTTTTTCAAGGCTGTTCAGCACAATGCAAGCGCCTCAAGACACGCGCGTTTGTGCGCTTCGCCGCTGCCGGACAAGATCACCCGGCCCGGAATGCGTAGGCCGTAGTCTGCGCCGAGCTTGTCTGCAGCCAACACCCAAGCCGTCAAGCGGCTGAGCTTGGCTTCGTGATGTGTGTTGGAGGCGCTGTGGCACGAGGCGTAATCCAGCACAAGCTCATGGCGCTGCGCTTGCTGCGTATCGCGGCTGACGAGCTCATCAGACTTAGCCGCTTTCTTCCACACCACGAGCTTGAGCGGATCTCCTCTGCGATAAGCGCGCACGCCATCAAACTCGCCGCTTTGTTGCATGCGAGCCGTGCCCACGCCGCCCGAGCGCGGCTCACCCGGCGGCAGCGGTGGGGCATGCGGCTCTGGCGCGGGATAAACGAGCACTTCAGACTTGGGCCGCCAAACCGTCCACACACGAAATG
>JAYSRZ010000361.1:0-10865 GCA_043720775.1 Variovorax sp.
CGACAGCGTCACGATTGATTCCAAGCAACTGAAACTTGAGCTCAACGTGCCCGAAGCCGAAATAGCCAAACGCCGCGCCGCATGGAAGAAACCCAAGCCCCGCTACACACGCGGCGTGCAAGCGAAATTTGCTTTTAATGCGTCGAGTGCATCGAAGGGCGCTGTGCTCGATGCCTATTGATGACCTTGCCATCCCCATCCTGCCAAGCCGCGAGCTAAACAAAACGGTGGCGTTCTATACGCAGCTTGGCTTCAAAGGCGGTGTGCATGCCTTCGATCCAGGCTACGCCGCATTAAGCCGTGGCGCTGTTGAGGTGCACTTCTTCGCTCACCATTCTCTTGTGCCTTCCGAATCATCAGCAGGCTGCTACATCCGAGTCCAAGATGTGGCAACGATCTATGCATCGTGGTCAGCCTGCGACTTGCCAAGCAAAGGCATCCCACGCATGGACGCGCTGGAAGATAAACCTTGGGGTCACAGAGAATTCGCCCTCATCGACCCCGACGGAAATCTACTGCGTATCGGGCAAGTCATTGAGCCATAGGTCAACGTTCAATCTCGCACCAGAAGCAAATTTCCAGACTACATTGAGCTTTTTCATTAGGTAGCCTGCGTATTTATTGCGCGGAGTGCTATTGAATTAATAGTATGAGCGAAAAATGGGGTCGGATCACAATTAATTCTGTGCTCAGTTTCTAGTCGAAAAAATGTATCGAATTATTTGTGCTCCGACCCCACTTTTCGCGGCGCATACTAACAACCTCGTTTTTGTAAAGATGGCTTGAGCGCAACCGTTTCGCTCCACCCGCTCACCTGCGTCGTACCATCGGGCTATTGCCTCAGAAAGTTTTTTGAAAACACACGCGATAGAGGCCATCGCTATCCAACCCTCGCCCCGCGCGCAGTTACCAAAAAATTTCTGATTCAACAGCCCAATGATTTCCGCTGGGTAGCCCTTAGTTTGCAAATGATTGCATTCTGATGCACACGAAGTGCGGTATAAATTAGATTGTTGGTTGCTGTGCACTATTTGCATATAAATTGAAGCAGCGCATAGGCAACCAAATCGCTCAACTTACACCAACAAACTATTCGATCTGAAACTTCAGCATATGGAAGCGTTCATATTAAATTTCACACTTATTGCCTTTGGCATTTACGTTGGAATTCGCAACATTCGATTGCTCCGAAGCGAAGTAGCGCTCAGGGATTACATGAGAACGAACCCAAAAGCTGCTTTCTGGGTTTCAAAGTATGGCTTCGAGCGTGCGACGCAGATGGCACGGGAGCAAACCATTCCGCTTGGAATTGCAATTGCGGCCGCTCTGATCAGTTTAGGTGTTTGGAATCTGTTTCGAATCTACCTTTAAGTCGACAAAGCAAGACACGATAGAGTCCAATTTTTGCGTCGGAATATTTAATCAAACTTGCCACAACGATGTCCAAAGAACCATCAAAGCAAAGACCGCACTACAACGTTGATCCGAACATGGATCGATACATCCCAAACAGTATTCCAGCGCTTAACAGATGGTTTTATTTCCTATCGTCGATGGTGATCCTCGCTTGGGGATCGTATGGGATTTGGGCTAACGATTTACCTGTGCCGACCAAGAATGGTTATCTTTATCACTTTCGAGGGATCGCAGCGGTTTTGGCATCTTGCGCGATGTTAGCCGTTGTCATTAGTTTGCTTTCTCTCGTGGCTGACCACTTTGATGTTCGTAATAACGAAATTTGGTACCGACGTATTGCATTTGTGGCTGAGATCGTAGGCTTTCTAATTTTCTTGTCCGCCATACTTTTCAATGTTCTGACTTAGTATGCTCTATCTTCCCCGGCGGAAACCATTGGGCGTTTGAATCAGAAATTTTTTGGCAAATGCGCGTGGGGCGAGGGTTAGATCGCGATGGCCTTTATCGCGTGTGTTTTCAAAAAACTTTATGAGGCAAATGCCCGATGGTACGACGCAGGTGGGCGGGTCGCGTGCGAATGGTTGCGAGCCAATCCTTCGACAGGCTCAGAGCGAACGGATGGTTAAGCTTTTTCAGCTATTGCCTTCTGAATCAATGCAATAGCCTCCGCCATCGGCATCACCGTGCCTTGGCTTGCGCCGCGTGCTCTCACGGCTACTGTGCCGGCTTCTTTTTCTCGGTCGCCAATCACCAAGATGTAGGGGATTTTGTGGGAGGCGGCCTCGGCAATCTTGCGGGTGATTTTCTCGCCGCGCGTGTCGGTTTCTACGCGCAGGCCGGCTGCGCGGAACTGCGCGGCAACTGTCGGCACATGGTCGGCTTGCGCATCAGTGATGTTGCACACCACAGCTTGCACGGGCGCGAGCCATGTGGGCATGCTGCCTGCGAATTGCTCGATCAAGATGCCGATGAAGCGCTCTAGGCTGCCGACGATGGCGCGGTGGAGGACGATGGGGCGTTTGCGCACGCCGTCGCTATCGACGAAGTCTGCATCTAGGCGTTCAGGCAGATTCGGGTCAACTTGAATCGTGCCGCATTGCCAGGGGCGGCCGAGCGCGTCTTTGAGCGTGTATTCGATCTTCGGGCCGTAAAAAGCGCCCTCGCCCGGCAGGTATTCGAATTCGCAGCCGCTGGCCTTCAGGCCTTCAGCAAGCGCGGCTTCGGCTTTGTCCCAGCTCTCTTCAGTGCCGATGCGTTTTTCTGGACGGGTGGAGAGTTTGTAGATGATGTTTTTGAAGCCGAAATCGGCATAGACTTTTTGCAGCAGCGTGGTAAACGCGATCACCTCGGCTTGGATTTGATCTTCGGTGCAGAAGATGTGGCCATCGTCTTGCGTGAACGCGCGCACGCGCATGATGCCGTGCAGGCCGCCGGTGGGTTCGTTGCGGTGGCAGTTGCCGAATTCGCCGTAGCGCAGCGGCAGATCGCGGTAGCTTTTGATGCCTTGCTTGAAGATCAAGATGTGGCCGGGGCAATTCATCGGCTTGAGTGCGTAATCGCGCTTTTCGCTCTCGGTGACGAACATGTTTTCGCGGTATTTATCCCAATGCCCCGTCTTCTCCCACAGGCTCTGATCCAAGATCTGCGGAGCTTTGACTTCTTGGTAGCCATTGTCTTGATACACATGGCGCATGTATTGCTCCACCTGCTGCCAGAGCGTCCAACCCTTGGGATGCCAGAAAACTGTGCCGGGGCTGTGCTCATCGATGTGAAAGAGATCGAGCTCTTTGCCCAGCTTGCGGTGATCGCGCTTCTCGGCTTCTTGGAGCATCGTGAGATGCTGCGCCAAATCTTCTTTGCTCGCAAACGCCACGCCATACACGCGCTGCAGCATTTCATTGCGATGATCGCCACGCCAATACGCGCCGGCGAGCTTCATCAGTTTGAAAAATTTGAGCTTGCCTGTGCTCGGCACGTGAGGGCCACGGCAGAGGTCTTCAAAATTGCCTTCACGATAGAGGCTCACTTCTTCGCCAGCGGGAATGCTGCCAATGATCTCGGCTTTGTAATGCTCGCCCTGTGATTTGAAATGCGCAATCGCCTCATCGCGCGGGAGCACGCGGCGCGTGACTTTTTCATCCTTGGCGGCCAGCTCCGTCATCTTCTTTTCCATCGCGGCCAAGTCTTCTGGCGTGAACGGGCGCTTGTAGGAAAAGTCGTAGAAGAAGCCATGCTCAATCACAGGGCCAATCGTCACTTGCGCGTCGGGGAATAGCTCTTTCACGGCGTAGGCCAAGAGGTGTGCAGTGGAGTGGCGAATCATCTCTAGGCCATCGGCGTCTTTGGCGGTGATGATGGAGAGCTTGGCGTCTTGCGTGATCGCGTGGCTGGCATCGACGAGCACATCGTTGACCTTGCCGCCCAGCGTAGCTTTGGCCAAGCCTGCGCCGATGTTCGATGCCACATCAAACACAGTGACAGCGCTTTGTTCAAAACTGCGCACAGAGCCATCGGGGAGCGTGATATTGATCATGAAAAACCTAGAAAGAAGTAAAAAGGCAATAAAAAAGCGGCTTGGGTGAGAAGCCGCTTACTATTAATTTAGTAGCAATTAGCGCAGTAAATACGCCGGCTTCTGCCCGAAAAGGCATAAAAAAGGCGGCGTAGTTCGCGGTGTCATAACCTGCTGCGCCTTTCCCTTGACTTGTGCGTTAAATGTTTGCATGAATCAGATTTTATCAGCGCAGATCGCCCTGAATCGTCGCCTCGTCTGCGGGGATCACCGCGCCTGAGCCGCCGCAGCGCGCGCAGGGTGTGATCACGGTTTGTTTTTCAATCTCAAATTTTTCGTTCACGTTCTCGCTTTCAATCCGCAGCTCGCCCGTGCCGTGGCAATCTGCGCAAGGCTGGCGCGTAAATGCGCTGGTTTTGTCTGCGTCAAAAGTAGTCATATTTGTCTCCGAAATTCAATTGTTAAAAAGAGTTTAAACCAAAGACCGGCCATGTCTGCTGATACAACACTACTGACACAGCGTTGTCAGGAGCGTGGCAGCAGACTCTCTTTGCCCTCAATCGGAGGGCTTCACACAAGGAGTATGCAATGCGCCCCACCATCAATTGGTTTGAAATCCCCGTCACTAACATGAGCCGAGCCATCGGTTTTTATCAAACCCTCACTGGCAAAACCATCACACCCGAAACCTTTGGCCCGCCGGGCGAAGAAATGGCTGTGCTGCCCGCAGACGATAAAGAAGCCGTCACCGGCTGTCTGCAGCTGAGCCCTTATGCCAAACCTTCGCAAGAAGGCAGCTTGCTGTATTTGAATGCCAACCCCGGCATCGATGCTTGGATTGGCCGCGTGGAAAAGGCTGGCGGCAAGATTCTCACGCCCAAGACAGCGTTGCCGCCCGGCATGGGCTTTTTTGCGATCTTCCTCGACTCTGAGGGCAATCGCATGGGCTTGTATGCACTCAACTGATGCCAAGCCCAGCAACTGGATCGCGGTGGCCTGCGCCGAGCATGCACGGCGTGGGCGCGATGCGAGGCTGGGCGATTTGAGATGTGGCTTCATGCAGGTCTGCAACGGCAAGCGCTCGGCTGTGAGCCGTGTGCAGCCCGGTGATCGTGTGGCTTACTACGCGCCTGCCACAGAGATGGGCGGCAAAGACAAGCTGCAAAGCTTCGTCTCAATAGGCATCGCGCAGCCCACCGAACCTTATGCCGTCGACATGGGAGACGGCTTTGTGCCTTGGCGGCGCGATGTGCGCTACGTAGCTGCGAAAGAAGCACCGATTGCGCCTCTGATCGAGCAGTTTGAATTTGTTGAAGACCCCAAGCGCTGGGGCTACAAATTCCGATTTGGGCTCTTCAAAATCAGTGATCATGATGTGCAGCTGATTGCGAAGGCGATGCAGGCAGATTTAAGATTACTACAAATTCGATAGCACTCTGCGCAGATTCTATGCCGGCAACTGGCCATTTTTCACCTTAAATCACTGCTTTATACTGACTTCATGCGCCGCGCAGATCGTCTCTTTCAAATCGCCCAGCTCATCCGTGGCCGGCGGCTGACCACGGCGGCTTGGTTGGCCGCAAGGCTGGAGATTTCTGAGCGCACCGTGTATCGTGATGTGGCGGATTTGCAGCGGCAAAGCGTGCCGATTGAGGGCGAGGCAGGTGTAGGTTATCGCTTGGGCAAAGGCTTTGATTTGCCGCCATTGATGTTCTCCAATGAGGAGGCGCAAGCTTTGGTGGCTGCAGTACGAATTGCGCAGCCTTGGCTGGATCCGAAGCTGGCTTCCAGCGCTGAAGATGCACTGTCACGTGTGCTGAGTGTGTTGCCAGCAGCAACTCGGGCGGCAGCTGAGAGCTTAGTGGTGATGGTGGCGCCGCTGGGGCTAGATAGCGCTGTGCATCAAGCGCTGCAGCAATTGCGTGAGGCGGCTCAAGCGAAGCTCTTGTGTCACTTCGCCTATCGTGATGCGAACGACAAACCCAGCAGCCGACAAGTGCGGCCACTCGGCGTGTTTTATTGGGGCAAGGTCTGGACGCTGGCAGCTTGGTGCGAAACTCGGCGTGATTTCCGCAGCTTTCGCGTGGATCGGATTGACAAGCTCAAAGTGAGCGAAGCGCATTTCAAAGACGAAGTGGGTAAGACGCTGGCGGATTTGCTGCGCCATGTTCAGTCGGAAAACAGGCCTTTTAAACTTTGAGCCAACGCAGCAAATGCTTGGCAACTTGCTGACTACTCAGCATCTGAAAATGATCGGTTTCATACACCACGGCTTGGCGTGTGGATGGGATGCGCAGCGGCAAACCGAGTACGGGCTTTTGTTCTTGCGCTAAAGCGCTTTTCACTGGCACGAGACCGTCGCCTAGAAGGCGTTTGAGTGGTTCTGCCAAGTCTTTCTTGGCTTGTGACAGAGGCATTTTCTGCTTCGTACAAGCCAATGTATAAAGCTTCACATGCTTAGGCCATTTCGGTAATTCGCCAGAAGGCGTGATAGCGCCATCGCGCAAATTTTGAATGCCCGCGCTGCGTACCAAACCGAGGCGTGCGAAAGGTGCGGTGTAGGGGCTGATGCCGAGCACGTAGTCCACGCCCCGCCCTGCGCGCTCCAGCGGCGCGCCGGCATGTGGCGAGCCGAGAGTGATGAGCTTGCTTAAAGTTTTCACCCAAGCCTGATTGGCTTGCAACGCATGATGGCAAGCGCTGCGAGTGACTAAGCCGCCCATGCTGTGGCCGATGATCACGAGCTCCGTGATGGGCACGGGCCAGCTTTGCAAAGTGCGCTCGATCAGCTCTGCAAAATCCGCACCGTTTTCATGAATCATGCGGCCTGTGTTGTAGTGCAGATAAATGGGCTCATAGCCATACTCCTTGGCCAGCATGGCGCCATGATCGTGGCCATCCTGCCCTCCGTGCCGCCATTGCAAATCATTCATGCACAGGCCATGCGCGAGGATCAGCAGCCTGCCTTTTTTTGAAGCCTGCAATGGCAAGCCCTGCTGGCGAAACTGCATCTGAATCGCCAGCGGATTGTTGGTGGCAGCCAAGGTATCGCCGAGTACGCCATTTGCAGCGGCTCGCACCGTTTCTCGATAAGGCTCAGCGGATTTGAGCTTGAGCTTGGTGGCCAATTGCTTGGCGGCAGGTGCGAGGGCTTTTGAGACAAGAGGCAACTGCGCCACATCTAAGCCGCGATTCACGCCCCAGCCCACGATGCCCGTGATGCCGCGCACACTGCGATACACCAGAGCCGTGATGCCACGCGTCTTGTGCGGTTTTGTATTTTTTCCAACAAGCGGAAGCGCCAAGCCAGAAATCGCCCCATGCATCTCTTCCACCAAATCGGTGATGCCTTGCACCGCAGAAATAGCCAAGGCGCTGCTGCCGCGCAAGCTGCTGAGTTCGTCATCCAATGCATCTATTTTTCGAGCCATGTGCTGAGCATACAGCTTGCAGCCGCTTGTATTTGAATCTGCCCATCCAGTGATTTAAAGTGAAAAGCCAATCTACGGCGTCAGTATTGCGCCAAGCGCTCATTTTTTAATAGCAAATAGCCCATGCCAAACCGCCCAGATCAATAAGGCCAAGCTCATCGCCATGCCCGCCAGCTTCACCAATGAAAACAAAGTGATGAAGATGGCTGTCAGCCCAAGAATGAAAGGCCACGTGCCAGCAGGCCATGCCAGCCAAATGAGGGTTGTGGTGTTTTCAAGCAAATCACCCAAGACCAAAGTCATCAAGCCCAAGCCCAGCAGATTAAGCATGCGGCGCGGTTTTGCGGCAAGCGCGTTGAGCCCGGCAAGGCTGGCAAATGCGCGGCCCAACAAGCGGCCACCAAGATAGGCGTACGCGATGATCATGAGCGTGTCCCACACCACGGCAGCCTTCAGATTGGCGTTGTCGGCATACGCTGCCGAGCAGCAATCACCCACAACCGCCTGCAACTGCCACATGGCCATCCGAATCGGCTCGCCCAAGGCGCGATACCAAGCCGATGCATCAAAAAACTGCTCCCGCCCAAATCCGAGCGCTGCCCAGCCGCAGGCCCAGTAAAACAAGGCTGAGAAAAAAGTCGCCGCCAGCCAAGGTAGAAATGCACGCCTCCTCTTCCAAACTGTGTCGTGCGGGTATTGCAGTTGCGGCACAGGCATCGCAATGCCGTAGCGAGCCTCTCGCACGCACATTCCCGCTGCTGCCCAGTAAGGCGATTCATAGAGCTCGCTGTGGACGGGTGGCTCCATCGATGCATTTGCTTTGTTGGGCTGATCAACGACTTGCAGATTTTGCAGATCAATTCGCAATCCACACTCCCTGGCCTGCGCTAGCAGCCATGTGAGCGCGGTTTGGCTGAGTGTGAGGTTTTTTCCATACGTGCCGCCGACATCCGCATGCGCGCCAGGCAGCCAGCGCTGCGCCAAGCTTTGCTTGCTCAGATCGTTTCGATCCAGCTCAATATCCGCTTGTTGATACTGACGCGGCTTGAACATCACGCGATGCTCATCAAGTGCCAGTACTTGGCGCACGTGGCGAAACTTTTTTGGCTTGCCGTTGATATCGGTCAGTTTGGCCACCACTGAAATCTGGCGATCCAGCGGCGGGATACCCAGCGTTGCCACGGTATCCCAAACGCCGACGAAATGCACCGATATCTCTTGTCGCTCCATAGGCACACTGTTTGCTCGAATTTTCTCGATCAACGTATTCCTAGATCGCCCACTCGGTTGCTGCATCGACTTTTGCGCGATCTCTTCCACAGAATCATTCTTTGTGAAATACACATTCAGCAGCGTCGGCAGCAAATTGTGATGATGAGGTGGCAGCAAGCCAAATGCATTGACCATGCCCACCACGGCTCGCGCAGTGAATGCGCCGCGCGAGAAACCAAAGACATAGATTTCATCGCCATCTTGGTATTCACGCATCAAAAACTCATAGGCCTGCGTAATATTTTCAAACACCCCATTGCCAAACGCCAAGCCCATGATGCGCTCTTTGAATTGCATGGTCTTGTCCCACCAAGTCGTGCCCGGTGCATCGATGGGGCTGCCAACGCCGGGATCATAAAATATCACTTGCGCAGGATCACGGGTTTGCAAAGCAGACAGCGTGCGAAAAACATTGGTGCCCAGCCCGGCGTCAACAGAGTTACTTGTGCCATCGCACAAGATCACGAGTTGACGGCCAGCTCCGAAGGGCAGATCTTGATGTGTTGTCATGCCAAACCACTCCTGTTGTATCAAAGCGCTTTATAACGCGAGCTGATTGAATTGTCATCCTTTGATCGTGTGAGATCAAATTGACGAACGCAAATGCAAAGGGGCATGAAGATTTGCAATTTGCATCGGCGACAGGGCAGGCAAAGTTTGCGCCCTAGAATGTTTGTATGAACACTGCAACTCAAGCCACACAAAGCTTCCTCGTCAAAAAATCCGATCTCTCGCAAACGCAGCTACTTGCCGGCGAATCCCCGCCCTTGCAAAGCGGGCAAGTGCGGCTGCGTATTGATCTGTTTTCTCTCACGGCCAACAACATCACCTATGCCAGCTTCGGCGATGCGATGAAGTATTGGGATTTCTATCCTCGTGAGGATGAATGGGGCGTGATTCCAGTTTGGGGCTTTGCAAATGTGACTGAATCGCATGTTGAGGGCGTTGCAGTGGGCCAGCGGTTTTATGGCTACTACCCAATGGCCAGCGATGTGACTCTCACGCCTGCTCGCGTCTCGCCAGCAGGTTTTTCCGTCAGCGATGGGCCGCGCGGGAAGTTGGCTGCGGTGTACAACAGCTACGTCAATTGCGCTGCCGATCCCTTCTACGCCCATGGAAGCGAAGCCGTGCAATGCTTGCTGCGCCCGCTCTTCATCACGAGTTGGTTGATTGATGATTTCTTGGCAGACAACAGCTTCTACGGCTCGGAGACGGTATTGCTCTCCAGTGCATCAAGCAAGACGGCGTATGGCACAGCCTTTTGCCTTGCGCAGCGACCTGCCGATCAGCGCCCAAAAATTATCGGCCTGACATCGCCTGGCAATCTGGCTTTCACCGAGTCGCTTGGGTGTTACGACCAACTGATCACCTACGACCAGCTTGAAACCTTAAACGCCTCTGAGGCCGCGACATTTGTGGACTACGCTGGCAACGCAGCACTTCGCCATCGCATCCACACCCATTTCAAAGAGCTCAAATACAGCTGTTCCGTAGGCGGCACGCATGTGCAAGAGTTGGGTGGCGCAAAAGGTCTGCCCGGCCCGAAAGCAACGCTCTTCTTCGCTCCCGCGCAAATCGCCAAGCGCCGCGATGATTGGGGCGGCGCGGCGCTCAATGCGCGCTTGGTGCAAAGCTGGCAAGCGTTTGCGCAGCGTGTCGCTAAACCCAATGCAACGTGGATGGATGTAGAAACGCACACGGCCGCAACTGCCAGCGCAGCGTATGCCAGAGTGCTCAAAGGGCACTCAAGCCCCCGCAGCGGACAAGTTTGGTCACTATCAATCTAATAGCACTTCACGCAGTACCGGCGGTCACAAAGTGCCTAAATCGTTTAAAAATGAGGGTCAAAATATGTTTGATGGCTTTGAATCGCACACAGTGAATGTGAACGGCATTGAAATCGCCTGTGTGAAAAAGGGCGCTGGCTCAGCCGTGCTCCTGCTGCATGGCTTTCCGCAAACCAAGGCCATGTGGTCGCATATTGCGCCCGTGCTCAGCGAAAATTTCACCGTCATCTGCGCTGATCTGCGCGGCTATGGCGATTCCGCGCATCCAGCATGTTTGCCCGATGCGAGCAACTACAGCTTTCGTGCGATGGCCGCTGATCAAGTGGGTCTGATGAAGGCGCTAGGTTTCGAGCAGTTTCACCTGATAGGCCATGACAGAGGCGCACGCACTGCGCATCGCTTGGCGCTTGATCATCCCAGCGCCGTGAAATCGCTCACGGTGATGGA
>JAYSRZ010000362.1:0-10844 GCA_043720775.1 Variovorax sp.
ATGCATAGCTGGTGTGAAGCGATAGGCAATTGTGCAACAGGGCGAATGTTTCCACAATCAGCTTCATCACATTGACAAGGAAACATTATGCAGCGCAGAAACTTTATTCGATTGACTGGAGGCGGTACGGTGGCAGCGGCCACATTGACTTTGAGTGGCTGCTTCAGCAGCGACATGCCTGCGCAGGCCATAGAAGCGTGGAATGGCCCGCAGAGCAGCGAGACAGAGCCGCGCCGCCGCGCTCTGGCTTATGCGATTACTGCGCCGAACCCGCACAACTTGCAGCCTTGGCTGGTGGATCTGCGCGAGCCCAATGTGATCACGCTGCGCACCGATCCGCAGCGCGTGTTGCCCGAGACCGATCCGTTTGGCCGCCAAATCATGGTGGGCAACGGCACATTCCTGGAGCTTCTGGTGATCGCGCTGGCTGAGCAGGGTTTGAAAGCTGATGTGCAGCTCTGGCCGCAAGGCGAGATGCCGGCTGAGCTGAAAGACTGGCGCGCCGCCATGAAGCTGCCTGTGGCGCGAATCTCCATTTCTCCCGGTGCGCAAAAGGATGCACTGTTTGCACAAATTTTGAATCGCCATACCGTGAAGGTCGATTTCGACACTACCAAAACAGTGTCTGAAGCCAATCTGCAAAGCATTTTGAAAGCCAACATCGCGTTGCGCATGCAAAGCGGCGGTACGGTGCAAGAGGCGCGCCTTGCAGCCCTACGTAAGCTCTGCGTGGATTCTGCATTCGTCGAGTTGCGCACGCCGCGCACGAATTTGGAGAGCATTAAGCTCGCCCGAGTCGGGCCCACCGAGATTTTGCAAAACCGCGATGGCATCTCGATCAACTCTCCCATGGTGCGCGCGCTCACGGCGCTTGGCCAGTTTGATCGCAGCATCCCCACGCCGCCAGGCAGCACCGCCGAGAAAAAATTCATCGAGCGGTTTGATGGCACGAGCAAAAGCGCGATGGGCTTTGTGTGGATCACGGGCAAAAACACACGCGCCGATCAAGTCGAATCGGGGCGCGCTTATGTGCGTTTGCAACTGCAAGCTACAGCGCTTGGCATTGGCATGCACCCGCTTAGCCAAGCTTTGCAAGAGTTTCCAGAGATGAAAGCAAATTACGAGCAGGCGCACCAACTCGTTTTAGGCCAAGCCGCTCCTCGCAGCCCGCAAGATACGACCGTACAAATGCTCTGCCGCATCGGCTACACGAGCGCGAGCGCACCGGCTACGCCACGGCGTGCTTTAGATAAATTTATCGCGAACACTTGAGGAGCTGCAACATGGACACATCCAATACGCCAGTCAGTGGTGGTCTGCGCTGGCTGTGTTGTTAGGAAGCTAGTGGGCTTGCAGCCGATGGGGCGGCTCGTGGGCGCAATTTGCGCTGTTGTTTTTGCTGCCGGATATTGCGCTGCTGGGCTATACGCGAGCGCACGTGTTGGCGCTGCGGCTTACAACCTCACGCATTCGTATCTCGGTGCTCTGGCGTTGTTGGTAGGTGGCATCCACGCAGCTCAGCCGCTTGCGATTTCACTGGGCTTGATTTGGCTTGCACATATTGGCTTTGATCGCGCTTTAGGCTATGGCTTGAAGTACAACGCAGGTTTTGCGTACACGCATCTGGGTTGGCTGAAATGGAAGGCTTCTTAAAGCATTTAAGCTGATTGCCGGCGTATTTACTGCGTGAAGCGCTATTGAATTTATAGTAAGCCGTTGCATGCCGTGCGTGCAGCAGATGTTAAACGGACAACAGCGAAATCACTTTTTGCAATGCATGCATCACCGTTTGCGTACGCACCGCCGCGCGATCGCCTTCGAAGCGCATCATCTCGCTGTGCAAGCTGCCTTGGACGGAAAAACCAAACCAGACCGTGCCCACGGGCTTGGCTGCGCTGCCGCCGCTAGGGCCGGCCACGCCCGTGACGGCGATGCTGATTTGCGCGGTGCTGTGCCGAACAGCGCCAAAAGCCATCGCGCGAGCCACCTGTTCGCTGACTGCGCCGTGCTTGTCGATCAGGGCGGCATCCACACCAAGCATTTCAGTTTTTGCTTCGTTGGAATACGTAACGAAGCCGCGTTCAAACCAGTTCGATGAGCCCGCCAGATCCGTGCATGCGGCTGAGATCATGCCGCCTGTGCAGCTTTCTGCGGTGACCAGTTTCAAGCTATCTTTTAATAGAAAAACAGCCAATTGAGCACACAGAATGTGCGTAGAGCGCTCATTTTTTTGTAGCATTGACATCATCGATAATTGCTCAAAAACGCCATAGCGCAATGACCAAAAGCGTGCAAGCGGCAGCGACTAAATCATCCAGCATGATGCCGAAGCCACCCTTCCAACCAAAGCCGTGAAACAGCGCATCGGCCCACGCTACAGGGCCTGGTTTGACGGCATCGAAGAAGCGAAACAGCGCAAAAGCGGCAAGCTGCGCCATCAAGCCTGCTGGCGAGATCAACAGCAAAATAATCCAAAACGCGACCACTTCGTCCCACACAATCGCGCCCGGATCGCTCACGCGCAGATTTGCAGCTGTCACGGTGCATGCCCACCACCCTACTAGAGCTGACACGATTATGATGCCGCCGATTTGATCTTCTGATAGATACAGTTGCATCACCGCGAATGCAGCCCAAGCCCACAGCGTACCCATCGTTCCCGGCGCGATTCGCGAGAGGCCAGAGCCCGCGCCAAGCGCGATAAAGTGTGCGGTGTGCGAGAAAAGAAACCGAGCGCCGGGGCGCAACACGCTGGGAAGAATGGGCGGCGAGAGACTAGGCGCGGATGCGACTGCGATTGGCGAATCCGCAGGCAAAACGCTGATTACTTGCGCTACAGCCGGCACGCCTTCGGTGATTTGCGTTGAATCGTTATTCAGCACCAGCATGCTATTAATTAGTGAACACTTGACGCAGGTTATACGGACGCAAACAAGCTAAATTGCTTAAAAATCAAGCTGCTTTGCCTACATTGACTGCAGGCCGATGCGGGCAGGCCGTCTTCGTACATCGCGCATACAGCGAGAGTGCATGCTCTTCGAGCACGAATCCCTTTAGCTTGGCTACAGCTGTTTGGCGTTTTTCAATTTCGGGATCGTGAAATTCTTCCACACGCCCGCAATCGAGGCACACTAAATGATCGTGGTGTGTGCCCTCGTTGAGCTCGTAAACTGCTTTGCCGCTTTCGAAATTGCTGCGCGTGAGCAGGCCGGCTTGCTCAAATTGCGTGAGCACGCGATACACCGTGGCCAGGCCAATGTCGGTGCGTTCATTGAGCAACACGCGATACACGTCTTCAGCTGTCATATGCCGCAGCTCGCCGGCTTGGAAAATCTGCATGATTTTCAAGCGTGGGAGTGTGGCCTTCAAGCCGGTGTTTTTCAGTTCGTCTAGCGTGGTCATGATGCGGAGGATGTTTGGGGTGAGCCGCTACAATGGAATGATCATAACCTTCTGGCTATGCACGCGCAATTGCACCCGCAGCCTCGTATGCACCAGCCTCGCCTGCCATGCCCGTCTCATCCGCCGCTTCATACCTCTCTACATCTCGCAAGGCTTGTCGCCTTGCGCTAGTTGCCGCAGCTGGGCTTGCTGTCTCGGCCTGCTCCACATTCGACAAAGCCTCAGGCGGTGTTGCGGGCATCGTCTCGCCCTTCAAAGTCGAAGTCGTGCAAGGCAACTTCGTCTCTAAAGAGCAAAAAGAGGCATTGCAAATTGGCATGCCTCGCGCACAAGTTAAAGACATCCTCGGCTCACCTTTGGTGACTAGCGCCTTTCACGCCGATCGCTGGGAATATGTGTTCACCATCCGCCGCCAAGGCCAAGAACCGCAGCAGCGTAAGCTCACCACCTTTTTCAAAGGCGATGAGCTCATAAAAATAGACAGCGATGAGCTGATCTCGGAACAAGATTTTGTGACCTCGCTATCAAGTAGTCGCAGATTAAGCAAGATTCCGACATTGGAAGTTGCGCCAGACAAATTGCCAGCGCCGCAGGCCGCCCGCCCGACGCCCGCTGCGAACACGGCTGCGAATGCGAATCAGCCGCCATTGGTTTATCCGCCGCTTGAGACACCTGCGCGGCCATGATGACACCGCGCAAAATTTGCATCGCAGGCGCAGGCGGCCGCATGGGGCGCATGCTGATTGAGGCCGTCGCCAAAGCCGAGGGTTGCGTGCTGGGCGGTGCGCTGGATGTGCCGGGCAGCCCAGGCATTGGTCTGGACGCCAGTGGATTTTTAGGCGCAGCCAGTGGCGTGACGATCACCTCTGATGTAGCGCATGCGCTGAGCGGCTGCCATGCGCTGATTGATTTCACCCGGCCCGAGGGCACGCTTGCACATTTGGCTGAGTGTTGCAAGCAAGGCGTGAGCATGGTGATCGGCACAACGGGTTTCTCCGATGAGCAAAAGCAGCAATTGCAAGCAGCGAGCAAAGAGATCGCCATCGTGCTTGCGCCCAACATGAGTGTGGGCGTGAATGTCACGCTCAAGCTGCTGGAGCTGGCAGCAAAGTCTCTCAATACGGGATACGACATTGAAATCATCGAAACCCATCATCGCCACAAAGTCGATGCGCCTTCAGGCACGGCGCTCAAAATGGGCGAAGTGGTGGCCAATGCTTTAGGCCGCGATCTCAAAGGCCATGCCGTATTTGCCAGAGAAGGCATCACTGGCGCGCGCGATCCGCAGGCGATTGGCTTTTCTGCGATTCGCGGTGGCGATATCGTCGGCGATCACACAGTGATGTTTGCAGGCATTGGCGAACGCATCGAGATCACCCACAAATCATCCACGCGGCAAGGCTATGCAGAGGGCGCGCTGCGCGCTGTGCGCTTTCTTGCGGCCAAGAAAAACGGTATGTACGATATGCAAGATGTGCTTGGATTGAATGGATAAAGATGGACGCACTTGATTTTCTCAAACAAAGTGATGGCGTGGGCAAATTCATCGCTGTGCTGCTCTTGGCTATGAGCCTGGCCAGCTGGGTGGTGATATTTTGGAAAGCTTGGGTGATCAAGCGTGCTGTGCCCGATGTAGGCAAATCAGTGGCGAGCTTTTGGCAGGCGGCTGATGTTTCCCAAGGTCGCACGAGTGTGGCTGCGCTGGATCGTGAGCTGCTCGTGCTGCCTTTGATTGATGCGGCGCAGGTCAACGCCACTGGCACATTGGCCGGCGCAGGCGACAAAGCGCAGCAACTCACGCGCTTGCTGCGTGATGCGTTGCATGGCGTGTTGCTCAAATTGCAATTTGGTCAGATCTTGCTCGCTACCGTCGGCTCGACCGCGCCTTTCGTTGGCCTGCTTGGCACCGTGTGGGGCATCTATCACGCCCTCATCGGCTTGGTGGGCGCAGGCCAAGTCACCATTGACAAAATCGCTGGCCCTGTGGGTGAAGCACTCATCATGACGGCGGCGGGTCTAGCAGTCGCCATTCCAGCCGTGCTCGCGTACAACTTGTTTGGCCGCTACATTGGCCGGATTGAGGCCGATCTTGAAGGCTTTGCGCGGGACTTGCGTGAGCTGCTCGCGCATCACTCCGCTTGAGAGCTAGGTAACGCGAAAAACGCAAAAATGACGCAAAAAACGCTAAAAATTCATGAGATTTTCTTTCGCGTTTTTCGCGTTACCTAGTTTTGGTGGAGGTTCGTAATCATGAGCTTCGGCAAACTCGAGCGCACCAAGGGCAGTCAGCCCATGAGCGAGATCAATGTCACGCCGCTGGTGGATGTGATGCTTGTGCTCTTGGTGATCTTCATCATCACTGCGCCGCTCTTGGCCAGCTCGATCAAGCTTGATCTGCCCAGCACGGATGCCGCCAAGCCCACAGAAGCCCCTAAGTTCGTCACTGTCGTGATCGACAAAAGCGCAAAAATCTTCCTCGGCGATCAGCCGATGGAGTTGCCTGCTTTGGCAACGAGTCTGAAGCAAACCGCAGCCCAAAACAAAGACACCGAAGTGCAATTGCGCTCAGACGAGACCGTGCCCTACGGCAAAGTGATTGAAGTGATCGGCATCGCGCAAAAAGCTGGCCTCACGCGCATTGGCTTTGTGGCCAATCCCAAATCGAATACACCTTGACGTTTTCGCTGGTTCTCGCAAGAATCTAAAAGATCTTCGAGGAGACAAAATGCAATCCATCAAGCATTGGGCGGCATCCGCCATGGCGGTGGTGTGTGTCAGCGTGAGTGCGCAGTCAAATGTGCCGGTGGCTGGCAAAGCACTGCCTGGGCTTGAGGCATTCGACGAGGTCATGCTCGCTACGCTGGCCAAGAACGATTACCCAGGCGGCACGTTGGCTGTGAGCTATCAAGGCCGCATGGTGCTCAGCAAGGCCTACGGGTTTGCGAAAAAGGGATTGACCGGCAGCACGCCTATGGCTGTGGATCAGCGCATGCGCATTGCCAGCATGTCCAAATGGATCACGGGCATCGCCGTGTTGAAAGCTGCCGAACTTGGCAAGCTCAATTTAGACCAGAGTGTGGCCGAGCTACTCGCGTGGTCACAAAAACCAGCGGATTACGCAGATCCGCGCGTGCTGAAAATCACCGTTCGCCACTTGGTGCAAAACCATGCGGGCTGGACGGTTGATCGCGCCAACGATCCCATGTTTGAGCGTGCGCCTCCTTGCCCCAGCAGTGCTGAGCGCTGGGCGAGCCGGCAAAAGCTCGAAACTGAGGCTGGCCAATATTACAGCTACAGCAACATTAACTTCTGTATTGCGCAATTGGCGCTGGAAAAAGCCACCGGGCAAGGCTATCAAGAGTTTGTGAAAGCTTATATTGCGCAGCCCTTGGCTTTGAGCTCTTGGCAGTTTGCCACCTTACGCGGTGCAGATGATGAGCCTGAATACGCCGCCTCGCAAGGGCAGGATTCCAACCCCTACACAAATCTGAACTTTGAAGCCTTAGGCGCAGCCGGCGCATGGACAAGCACGTCAAGCGACTATGTGCGCTTTTTGTCTGCGATGCGCGGCTACAAAGGGCAAAGCCTGCTTAAGCCAGAAATGCTGGCGCAGCTAATGGCCAGACCAGCTTCGCCCGATAGCGCCACCAAGCCGGTGTATTACGGCATGGGCACCAATATTCGAGCTTTAGATGGCGGGCGCTTTAATGCATGGCATCACGGCAGTTTGGCGGGCACGACCAGCTACGGCGCTAGTTTTGCCAATGGTTGGACGGTCTTTGCCGTTTTCAATCGGCGCATGACGCAAGACAAGCGCGATGCAGCCACTCTCGATTTTGACCGCGCCTTGGGCCAAGCGATTGGCAAAAGCGGCCGCCCTGAAGGTGAGCTTGCTCCGTGATTCGTGCAGTGACCCGTCGAGCCAGCAATGCCCCCGTAAAATCAGGGCATGCAAGAAAAATACGATCACACATCAATAGAAGCCGCCGCGCAAACGCATTGGAAAGCCTCTGACGCTTACCGTGTACACGAACACGCTAAAGATGCGCAGGGTAACTTAAAGCCCAAATACTACGCCTGCTCCATGCTGCCGTATCCCAGCGGCAAGCTGCATATGGGCCATGTGCGCAACTACACGATCAACGACATGCTCGCACGCCAGCTGCGCATGAAGGGTTACAACGTCTTGATGCCCATGGGCTGGGATGCGTTTGGCCTGCCAGCAGAGAACGCCGCGATGAAAAATGGCGTGCCGCCTGCGAAGTGGACGTATGAAAACATTGCCTACATGAAGAAACAACTTCAATCGATGGGCATGTCGATTGATTGGAGTCGCGAGGTCGCGGCCTGCGATCCGAGCTACTACAAGTGGAATCAGTGGATGTTCTTAAAGATGCTGGAAAAAGGCATCGCTTATCGCAAAACCCAAATCGTGAATTGGGATCCCGTCGATCAAACCGTCTTGGCCAATGAGCAAGTGGTGGACGGCAAAGGCTGGCGCACTGGCGCACCTGTGGAAAAACGTGAAATCCCAGGCTACTATTTAAAAATCACAGATTACGCTCCTGAGTTGTTGCAGCATGTGCAAGAAGGTTTGCAAGGCTGGCCACACAAGGTTCGCATGATGCAGGAGAACTGGATCGGCAAATCAGAAGGCGTGCGCTTTGCTTTTCCGCACGATATCAAAGATGCGCAAGGTCACTTGATTCAAGACGGCAAGATGCATGTCTTCACCACTCGCCCCGATACCATCATGGGTGTCACTTTCGTGGCAGTCGCTCCAGAGCATCCACTGGCACTGCGCGCAGGCGAAGGCAATGCTGCTTTAGCTGAAAAAATTGCAGCGCTCAAAGAAGGGGGCACAACTGAAGCGGAGCTGGCCACCAAAGAGAAAGAGGGGGTGGCCACAGGCTTATTTGTGAAACATCCTTTGACGGGTGAGCAAATTCAAGTGTGGGTGGGTAATTACGTGCTCATCAGCTATGGCGACGGCGCAGTGATGGGCGTGCCTGCGCATGACGAGCGAGATTTCGCATTTGCGAAGAAATACAAGCTCGGGATCAAGCAAGTGGTGCAAGTCTCCGGGCAAGCGTTTTCGTCCGACGCATGGCAGGATCATTACGCCGAAAAAGGTCAAGGCATTGCCGTTAACTCGAGTCAGTATGACGGTCTGAAATTTCAAGCCTGTGTTGATGCGGTTGCTGCTGATTTGAGCGCTCTACGATTAGGCGAAAAGAAAACCACTTGGCGTCTGCGCGATTGGGGCATCAGCCGCCAGCGCTATTGGGGTACGCCTATCCCCATCATCCATTGCGAAGAGCATGGCGCAGTGCCAGTACCCGAAAAAGATTTGCCAGTGGTGTTGCCCCAGGATTGCATGCCAGATGGTTCTGGCAATCCGCTCAATAAGCACGAGGGATTTCACGCGGGTGTGAAGTGTCCGATCTGCGACAAAGCTTCGAAGCGTGAAACAGACACGATGGATACATTCGTCGATAGCTCTTGGTATTTCATGCGTTATTGCGACCCACAGAGCGACGAAGCCATGGTGGCGGGCGGCGCGCAATACTGGATGGCGATGGATCAATACATTGGTGGCGTTGAGCACGCAGTGTTGCACTTGCTCTATGCGCGCTTTTGGACCAAAGTCATGCGCGATATGGGCTTGGTGCAGTTTGATGAGCCCTTTACCCGCTTGCTCACGCAAGGCATGGTGCTCAACCATATTTACTTCTGGCGAGACGAGAAGGGTGGCAAAAACTATGTCCCCCCCGAGGAAGTCACCCCTGTCTTAGATGCACAAGGTAGGATTGCGGGCGGCAAAAACAAAGAAGGCCGCGCTCTCGAATACGGTGGCGTAGGCAAGATGGGAAAGACGGAGCGTAACGGTGTTGATCCACAAGACTTGATTGACAAATACGGCGCAGACACAGCGCGGTTGTACACGATGTTCACTGCCCCTCCCGAGGCCACGCTCGAATGGAACGATGGCGCGGTTGAAGGCAGCTATCGCTTTTTAAAGCGCGTATATGGCTTAGGGCAAAAGCTGAACACTCTGATTTCGATAGCGCCTAGCGCAGGATATATAAGGGCTGAGGGCGCATTTGACGCAAAAAATCTGAGCAAGCAAGCCAAAGCGCTGCGACTAGAGATTCACAGCATCTTAAAGCAGGTGAGCTACGACTACGAGCGCATGCAATACAACACCGTGGTATCGGGCGCGATGAAACTGCTCAATGCGCTTGATGGCTTCAAAGCCAGCGATGGCACGCAAGCGGTAGGTAACAGCGACATGATGGCGGTGTTTGAGGGCTTCGGCATTTTGCTGCGCGTGCTCTATCCGGCCACGCCGCATTTGGCGCATGCGCTCTGGCAAGAGCTAGGCTATGCGAACGCGCATGGCGATTTGCTGGATGCGCCTTGGCCGCAGCTAGACAACGCGGCTTTGGTGCAAGATGAGATAGAGCTGATGCTGCAAATCAGCGGTAAGCTGCGCGGCTCGATTGTTGTGCAGACTAGCGCGAGCAAGGAGCAGATTGAAGCGGCAGCGATGGCCAGCGAGGCATTCCAAAAAGCCGCCGCAGGCGCTGCGCCGAAGAAAATCATTGTGGTGCCGGGGCGTTTGGTTAATATCGTGCTGTGAATTTAATGAGAGCGCCCCACGATACTCGCCGTTTCCTGCTTATGGCAAGCGCATCTGCGCTGGCTGCGGCAAGCTTGTCCGCTTGCGGCTTCAAGCTACGTGGCGCAGCGAACTTGCCATTTGACACGATGTTTGTAGGATTTGCCGAGAGCTCTAGCCTCGGCCAAGAATTGCGTCGCTCGCTCGAATCCAGCGGGGTGCGCGTGATCACAGACAACCGCCAACTCGCATCCGCGCAAGTCGTTTTAGAGATCGTGCAGGATTTGCGCGAGAAGATTGTGGTCGGCGTGAATGCGACAGGATTGGTGCGTGAATTCCAATTGCGCATCCGCTTCAAATTCCGCTTGCGAGATAAAGCAGGCAATGAAATCATCCCCGAGACCGAACTGCTGCAGCAACGCGATTTCAGCTTTAACGAGAGCGGCGCTTTGGCCAAAGAAGCTGAGGAAGCGCTGATCTACCGCAGCATGCAGAGCGACATCGTGCAGCAGGCGCTGCGGCGTTTGTCGGCAGTTAAAACGCTTTGATTATTGATATTTTGCGAGGGTAGCCGGCGTATTTACTGCGTGAAGTGCTATTCTATTTATAGCGCCTGAAGGGTTATTTTGGAGAAAGCGGCTGCAAATTCGTGGCCTATTAACGATTCGAAAAAATCTTGGTGCAGCATCAGCGTTGTACAAACTTGCCCAGCCTGCGCTGCACAAAAAACACTCCGTTGCCAAAAACGGGAAAACCCCGACGTGCGATTCAGAATAATTAAAGAATAATTAAAACAACTGACCGCAAGGGGCGGGCAGGG
>JAYSRZ010000363.1:0-3744 GCA_043720775.1 Variovorax sp.
GGAGTAATGCGCCCAGTGCAAGCGAGCCGACGGACGAGGTCGCGGGATTATGGGGGAGAGGGTAAACACAGGGACAGGAGGCTAGGTCAAGGTTTTTACCTCTTCACCCGCAAGGAGTACGCCGATGGGTGCCCCGCTGCTCTGCAGCGACCCAACTCCTGCCACAAGTAGCGAGAAAACAAAACAGTGCGCCTCGCCCTGCGCTAAAGATGAACAGGTACGTATAGTGGTTTTGCGCATTGCCCAGACGATAGAAAAATGATTTTAACTACAGATACAAAATGATTTAAATTAAGTAATAAAAAGGAAAAACATCATGAACATCAAACTCGTTTGGAACACGGTACTGACCCTGATTTTTCTTGCGACGCTCACCGGGTGCTCTGGAGGTGGAGGTGGAGGTGGAGGTGGAGGTGGCGCTTCAAGGCGTGGAGGAGGAGGAGGCGCTGGCACTACAGCGTCAACGCGCGGTGGCTGTGGAGCTGCGCCGGGCGATACCGGCGGTGGCTGAATTGAGCCCGCTCCGCCCCTTGGCGGTTCAACGGCAGGAAGCGACGGCAACCTAGGCCCTGAACCCGGGGGCACAATCCCCGTTTCAGGCGGTACGATGCGTGGCTGCCCAGGCCCTGCGCCCGGTGGGGGGCCGCCTGAAATAGGCGGCGCCGTCACTTGCGTTACGCGATAAATATCTATGTTGGCCTTCGCTTGCGCGCTTGCATCAGCGGCGAATAAAGCAGCCAGCAACAATACACAAGCCGCTTGAACGCCCTGGTCTGGGATTTTGAAAGAGCCGCAAGGCGTTGACTTCAACTGCGGTAATTGCATGATTAACTCCAGTCTTAGGTTAGTGTGTTGCATTGAGCAGCGATGCGGTTCAATGCATTTGAAATGCGTTACGTTCGTAACATCTACAAACTTTTAAAAAATCAAAACTTCCATGCGGCACTGATCCAACCCTGAGCTTGGCCATCTCGCCGGCTCTCGTTGTTGTTGCCTGCAGCGTCTGCGCCCCGGTTGCTACCAATCGGTTTTGCCACTTGCAACGTGAGGTTGACCTTTGCACTGTCGTAGCGCAGGCCAAGGCCCGCACCGGCGAGCGTGTAACGGTTGCCGGGTTGATTCATTAAAGCAAGCAGTGCGTTGGCATTTTTGCTGTAGCGGCGCACACCGCCCGCATCCACAAATGTAGCGAGGGACAAACCGGGCACGGCGGCAATCGCATAGCGCAATTCAGCGGAGACAAGCCAACCAGAGTCACCAACAGCCTCGCCAGATGGATAGGCCCTGATTCCATCTGCGCCGCCGAGGGCAAATCGCTCTGAGCCCTCAAGATTGCGCCCTAAATTGAGCTGACCGCGTGATTGGAATTGCCAACTCAAAGCAGGGGTCAAGCTCTGTGATTGGTAGAAGCTGGCGGAGACTTTGCTGAATGTGCCTTGAACATCGGATGTTGCATTCTGCACAAGGTCAATGGCATTGCCGTTGAGATCCGTGCGCCCGCCTCGAAGCGCCACGCTCCAGCTGCGCAATGCAGTTTGAGATGAGTAGCCGCGCAGGCCTACGCCCAGCGCATCAACTTGTCGCTGCGTCTCTTTGACGCCGTTGCGCTGGTTGCTCAGGCGGCGCGAATCCAAATTAGCGTAAATCGCTGAGCTGGAAGAACGATTTAAGCTAAGTTGATACGTCGCATCAAGCCCGAACGATTGAGCCGATCCTTTTGACGTGACTGTGCTCGCTTGGCAGCACAATTTGTAATCGAGCTGCGAAAGCGATGCCCCCAGTGTCAAGCGCGGCGTGAGAGGAAAACGGTAGGCGCCTTGCGCGTAGATCAGTGGGGAATCGGTTCCGAGCAAGGTCAGGCTCAGCTGATCAGCGGCGCCGAAGGGCTCATTAATCACCAGTTGCCCAAGAACGCGACCCCGACCCGTTAAGCGATTGCCAGCCGTGTCTAACGTGACGCTGCCTTGGATCTTGGGCGCAGGCGCATATTGCGCGCTCACTTTGGATGCATTGCCTTGTTCGGGGGCAATAATTTCGGCGGAGGCTCGGCCTCGCCCTGGTAGATTGTTAATCAGCAGCAGCGCTTGCTCAAGCTCGCTAGTGTTCAGTGCTTTTTGCTGCGTGAGTGCGTTGGAGAGACCGCTCTGAACTAGCGCAGGGGCTTGTTTGCTGCTCACCTCCACGCTAGAGAGCTGATCTTCTCGCACTGTAATAACAACGATACCGTTATCAATCGATTGCGGCAACACGAGTGCTTGCACTAAAGGGTAGCCAGCATCTCGATAAATTTGCGTGACTGCATCCGCGGCTTGTTGCATTTGTGGCGGCGTCATGCTGCGGCCAGCCAATGGCGCCACAGCTTGCTGCAAACGCGCTTGCGATAAGCTGGCAAATCCCTCTATGCGAAATTCGCGCACATCAATTTGCTGCATAGCGTCTGGTAGCGTGGGTACTGCTTGCGGATTCGCTTTTTGCAGCACCTGTGGGGCTGTTTGCGGATTCGCTGTGCTGGGGCGGGGTTGGACAGAATCGAGCACACGCCCGGTGTCAGCGCTTTGCGCAATGGCAAGATGTAAGTTTGAAGAGATTCCGCTGGCAATCAGCAATAAAGCAGTGGGCAATTTCATGTTGTTCGTCACAAGTTGTGTAGTAGTAATGCATTATTTGTCCCGATATTTGACAAAGTCTTTGCATTAATTCACACACGTGTGCGATCACTGGTAAGCAAAATAATTCTTTTGCTACAAATATATGAACTTGTGTAACTGAATTTAAGAAAATCGGTGAAATGTCAGCAAGGAAGATGGCTGTCTGTCTGAGTAAAGCGGTTTTAAGCCTCTGTGCTCAAGCGAAACTGGAGTGCAGCCAGCTTCGCATAGACGCCGCCTTGCGCCACCAAAGCCTCATGCGTCCCGATCTCCACTAGCCGGCCTTGATCTAGCACAGCGATGCGGTCAGCCTTTTGAATCGTTGCCAATCGATGCGCAATCACGAGCGTGGTGCGGCCTTGCATCGCTCGCTCTAGCGCTGCTTGCACCACCTGCTCACTCTGTGCATCAAGCGCGCTGGTGGCTTCATCGAGCAAAAGGATAGGGGCATTTTTCAGCATGGCTCGAGCAATCGAAATGCGTTGCTTTTGGCCGCCGGAGAGGCGCACGCCACGCTCGCCTAGAAAGCTGTTGTAGCCCTCAGGGAGCTGGCTAATAAAGTCGTCTGCGAAGGCATCCTTGGCGGCTTGTTTGACTTCTTCATCAGTCGCATTGGGGCGGCCATAACGGATGTTTTCTAATGCGCTGCTGGAGAAGATCACGGCATCTTGGGGCACGACGGCGATTGCGTCGCGCAAGGCTGTGAGTGATAAATCTTCAATGGGTGTGCCGAAAAGCTCAATGCTGCCCGATTGCGGCTCATAAAAGCGTTGCAAGAGTTGGAAGACCGTCGTCTTGCCAGCGCCGCTTTCGCCCACTAGCGCCAGCGTCTCGCCGCGCTGCACAGTCAGGTTGAAATTTTGCATCGAAGCAGTCGCTGGGCGCGATGGGTAGTGAAACGTTGTTGCTACAAATTCAATAGCACTCTGCGCAGGTTCAGCGTGCGCTAACTGCCTATTTAGCTTGGAAATGATACGCTCAGGTGAGTGCAGCAACTCCATCAGCCGCTCGGTGGCCCCCGCAGCTCTCAAGAGATCGCCATACACCTCGCCGAGCACTGCAAATGCGCTGGCCAAGATGATCACGTACACCACCG
>JAYSRZ010000364.1:0-3743 GCA_043720775.1 Variovorax sp.
GAGAAATCGGGTGCAGTCATTGATCGCATCGGCCAAGTGGGCTTTCGCCCCACATCGCCCTCAGCGTGGATCGGCGGCACATTGAGTACGCTGGATCAAACCTTGCGCCGAAAAAGCACCATCACCGCAGGCGATCCCAACGCGACGGCTGTTTTCAACGTAGCCGATCAATGGGAAGCAGCGCCTGTGCCTGTGCTCAACAATACCAGTGGTCTAGGATCGCACAGCGTCGTGCCTTGAATTACTGACGCAGCGTCGGCTTTAGCCGCACTGGCACCCTTTCAAATGAGTAGTGTGGTTGCTTCGCACTTACCCGCAGCGCCACTGGCTTGAAACTTGCTATCCTGTACGCAGGAGAGTTTCATGGCAGCTTTGATGTTTGACGAAATGCAGGCCACACCTGCGAGCGTGCGAGCCCACTACGCGAGATACGCCCAGTGGCTGGCTCAGCAGCCTGCCGATGTGATGCGAGCTCGCCGTGATGAGGCGGAAATGGTATTTCGCCGCGTGGGCATCACCTTTGCCGTGTATGGCGAGAAAGATGAAGATGGCGCGGGTGCTGAGCGCTTGATTCCATTCGATTTGATTCCGCGCATCATCCCCGCTCATGAGTGGGCGATGATGGAGCGCGGGCTGATTCAGCGCGTCACCGCGCTCAATCGATTTATTCACGACGTGTATCACGGCCAAGAAATTCTCAAAGCAGGCGTTGTTCCAGCTGACCAAATCTTGCGCAATGCACAATTTCGTGCTGAGATGGCGGGCGTTGATGTACCGCGCCAGATTTATAGCCATATTGCGGGCATCGATATCGTTCGTGCTCCGAATGCAGCAGGCGAGGGCGAATACTACGTGCTGGAAGACAATTTGCGCGTTCCCAGCGGCGTGAGCTATATGCTGGAAAACCGCAAAATGATGATGCGATTGTTTCCCGATTTATTTGCACAGAATCAGGTTGCGCCAGTCGCGCACTATCCCGATTTATTGCTAGAGACTCTGCGCAGCGTCGCGCCCGGCGGCGGCGAAGATCCCACGGTGGTGGTGCTCACCCCGGGCATGCACAACAGCGCGTATTTCGAGCACGCTTTCCTTGCGCAGCAAATGGGCATTGAGCTGGTGGAGGGGCAAGATCTTTTTGTGAAAGACAGCTTTGTGTACATGCGCACGACGCAAGGGCCAAAAAGGGTGGATGTGATTTACCGCCGCGTGGATGATGACTACCTTGATCCAAAAGTCTTTCATCCAAAAAGTACTTTAGGCTGCGCAGGTTTGATGGAGGCTTACAAGGCCGGCAACGTGACGATCTCTAACGCCGTGGGCACAGGCGTGGCCGACGATAAATCGATCTACCCTTATGTGCCGAGAATGATTGAGTTTTATCTAGGCGAGAAACCGATTTTGTCGAACGTGCCGACGCACATGTGCCGAGAGCCCAAAGAGCTGGCCTATGTGCTCGATCACATGGCTGAGCTGGTGATCAAAGAAGTACACGGCGCAGGCGGCTACGGCATGCTGGTCGGGCCTGCGGCCACCAAGGCAGAAATCGAAGATTTCCGCCGCGTGCTCATCGCTAATCCGAGCAACTACATTGCGCAGCCTACTTTGTCGCTTTCAACCTGCCCCACCTATGTAGAAAGCGGCATCGCGCCAAGACACATCGATCTGCGGCCGTTTGTGTTGAGTGGCAAAACGGTGCAGTGCGTGCCCGGCGGTCTGACTCGTGTCGCATTGAAAGAAGGCTCTTTGGTTGTCAACTCGTCGCAAGGCGGCGGGACGAAGGATACTTGGGTGATGGAGGGCTGATCGTCTAGATTCTAGGTAACGCGAAAAGCGCGAAAAGGACGCGAAAAACGCCAAAATCAAAAACTGAATATGAAAAACATCAATAGATTCTTTTTTAGCGTTTTTCGCGTCGTTTTCGCGCTTTTCGCGTTACCCAGTTTCAGTATTCAGAAAGTAAAAACATGCTAAGCCGCACCGCCGATCACTTGTTTTGGATGGCTCGCTATACCGAGCGCGCCGAGAATACTGCGCGTATGCTGGATGTGAACTATCAGACGTCACTCTTGCCGCAATCGGCCGCCGTAGCCCAAGCGGGCTGGGAAGGCATCGTCTCCATCAGTGAGCTCGATGACAGCTATGCCGCTTGGGCGAGCAGTGTCAATGCCAAAGATGTGATGAATTTCATGGTGAAAAACGAAACCAATTCATCGTCGATTGTCAGTTGCATCAGCCAAGCCCGCGAGAATGCGCGCGCCGTGCGCGGCACGCTCACAACCGAAGTGTGGGAGACGATCAATCAAACTTGGCTTGAGCTCAATCGCAAAATCAAAGTAGGTGATTTTGAGCAAGATCCGGGCAAATTTTTTGAGTGGGTGAAATACCGCAGCCATCTCTCGCGCGGCGTGACCGTGGGCACGATGCTGATGGATGAATCTCTGCATTTCATCCGCTTGGGCACATTTTTAGAGCGAGCAGACAATACCGCTCGCCTGCTGGACGTGAAATTCCACGCCTTGCAAAGCGATTTTTATGGCGCTGCGAATGCGAAAGATCAGGAGCTTGATTTTTATCATTGGAGCGCGATTTTGCGCAGCGTCTCGGCCTTTGAAATTTATCGCAAGGTCTATCGCAACGTGATCTCGCCAGAGCGCGTGGCCGAACTTTTGATGCTGCGCGCTGATATGCCGCGCTCGTTACATGCCAGCCTGAATGCGGTGGTGGAAAATTTGAATTTGGTGGCGAATGCGCAATCGCTTGATACACAGCGCACAGCGGGCAAGCTGCGCGCGGATTTGCAATTCGGCCATATTGATGAAATCTTGGCAACGGGCTTGCATGCTTATCTGACGCAATTCTTGGATCGCATCAATGCACTCGGTGCAAAAATCAGCCGCGATTTCTTGGTGCCACAACATGCTTAAAGAAGATCGCTTTTCTGTTGTTTGCTGGGCGATGGCAATATTGCTTTTTTCAAGCACCGCCGTGTCTCAAACACCTTCTGTTGATACAAGCACAACAACGACGGCAACTGCCACTGTTCCCAAGCCATTTTCTAATTTCATACCCACGCTCACAAGAAAGCCAAGCAATACACCGAATATGACACCCAGCGCGAGCGCATCTGGCAGTGCAACAACAGCCACGCATAAGACAGCTAACACGGGTGATATCTTCCGCTGGATCGATAGCAAAGGCAAAGTGCAATACAGCACCGATGTGCCCGAAGATCGGCGCTCGACGGCGAAAAAAATCGATACGCGCAGTAACGTTGTTTCTTCCCAAGTACCCGTTACTGTTCAAGGAGAGCCTCAATATCGGCGGCCGAGTGTCGCTCCACCGGCGGCTGCTGCATCCACCGCACGCCAGCCGATCACCGAACAAGAGCGATGCGAAGCTGCATGGCAAGCCTATCGCGCCGCTGAGCAATGCTTTGCGCAATATCGCAGCGCTAGCAGAGCAGGCAGCCGGATCTCAGAAGACGCGCTGCAAAACTGTCAAACACTGCCTGAGCCAAGGGCATGCCGCTAAATTGAAGTGTTTTAAGCACTTAGGCCACGTATTTACTGCGTGAGGCGCTATTAAATTAATAGCTAGGCTGGGTTGCACTGCTCATAAGATGCGCAAAGTACGCATGCAAATTAGGGCTGTTTGCTTGCGCCGCAAGCAGACTTTCTACAAGAATTTTCCATCGCGCGAGACCATCGATAAATCCACAAAGCGAGAGCCCTCATGGTTGCCGG
>JAYSRZ010000365.1:0-1311 GCA_043720775.1 Variovorax sp.
AGTTTGGAATCGTGCGTCATCGGATGACGTAACCAAGATACTTGGGTTGTCCTTGCTTGGTTGCGCCAAACCCAGGTCATTCAAGCTGCCCATGCCGCCGAACGCAGATAGCAAATGCTCTAAACCATAGAGATCAAGGATTCGAATCAACCGTGCATCCTTTCCTAGCCAATCTGCCCAATGTGAAATGTTATGTTTTCGAAGAAGGGCTTCAGCCTCTTCAAGTAATGTAGCGAGCGTATCAATGTCCGGATGCATGAGTAGCGCCTAACTTAACGTAAGCCACAACACCTTTGGCTTGATTGGGGAGGCTGCAATCTGGTCTGGGCATCAAGTTAATCTGTAAGTCGCATTAGGATCGTGCTGGCACTGAATGTAATGCACGTTTTATAGGGCCATCAAACTTCTGCGAAATCTTGTGCAGTTTGAACATGAGAGATAACTGAGTCGAAGTCTGACGCTTGAATTGCTAGGCGCTATTCACTGAAACAGAATCGCTGGAATGACGGCTTTTTTAAAGCGTTTGAATCGGACATCCAACAAGTTGAAATTAATGGTTTAGGCCGACAGCTCAGGCAAAACGTGCGCAAGCAGCTACTAAAAACATAGCGCCATTGAGCACGCGAAGCGGGCTCAACGCTCCCCGAATGCGGATGCGAATCCGGCCCCCACCCGTCCTGGCTGGGCTGAGGAGCGGAGCGGCAAGCCCTGCACCTCACACCCCATCAACTGCTTCCTCGCCCGATGCAGCCGAACAAAAAGACTAGCCTCACTGATCCCCAAACGCCGACACACCGCACCCGATGACTCGCCCCGCAGTACCCGAAACCGCATCACGTCGCGCAGGCCGGGGGCCAGCTGCTCGATGCCCTTCAGCGCACGATGCAGGCGCTCGCGTTGCTCGGTCAGTTCCAGCGGGCCGGCCTGTTCGCCGGGGAAGTACCCGGCCTCAAGAGCCTCGCCACCATCGTCGCTGTCACCCTCCATTTCCAGCGAATCAAACCGCGCCCGCTGGCGAATCACATCAACGATCTTGTTTTTTAGAACGGCCGTCAGCCAGCTGCGCAGCGCCGCGCGGCCGGCAAAAGTGGCGCGCCCTGAAAGCACGGCTTCGAACACGTCATGCACAGCGTCTTCGGCCAGTGACGGGTCGTGCAGCTTGCGCTGGGCGAAGCGCACCAGGTAGTTGCGGTGCGCCATCAGGTCGCTCCACGGCACGGCTACCGAGGCGCGGGCTGCGAGTGATGCAGCTGGATTAACGGTGATACTGACCGGGCTGGCGGGGATGCATTGCATGGTGTTTGTCTCAAG
>JAYSRZ010000366.1:0-3737 GCA_043720775.1 Variovorax sp.
AAAGCGCGTGGCATGCTCCATCGCATGTTGTCCAATCCGATTCCGAAGAGCGGCGTGATCATTGCCTCTGGCGGCAATGCAGGCATTGCCACGGCAGCAGTCGCCAATCTGCTCGGCGTGTCTTGCGAAGTGTTTATACCCACGATTTCATCGCCTGCCAAACAGGCTCGGCTCAAGGCACTGGGCGCAACATTGCATGTTACCGGCGCTGCCTATTCGGATGCACTTGCTGCATGCCTAGAGCGCCAAAAGCAAACCGGCGCTTTGCTCATGCATGCTTATGATCAAACGGAAGTCATCATCGGCGCTGGCACTTTGGCCGCCGAGATGGACAGACAAGCTGGGCGTGCGCCAGATTCGGTATTGGTGAGTGTGGGTGGTGGCGGTTTGATTGCGGGCATCGCCTCTTGGTATGCAAACACTGCCACGCGCGTGATCGCCCTAGAGCCAAGCCAAGCACCCACGCTACATGCGGCGCGGGCTGCGGGTGAGCCCGTGGATGTAGGCGTCAGCGGGATTGCAGCCGATTCTCTTGGCGCCAAGCGCATCGGAAGTATTGCGTGGCCCATTTCGCAGCAGCATGTGGAAAGTAGCTTGCTGCTTTCAGAGCAAGCCATCCGTGATGCGCAGCTTTGGCTTTGGCAACATTTGCAAATCGCAGCGGAAGCCTCGGCGGCTCTAGGCTTAGCTGCTTTGCAAACAGGCACTCATAGCCCTAAGAAAAACGAAACGGTAGCTCTCGTGATCTGTGGCGCTAATCTTGATGTAACGACACTCAAAGCGTAATGCTATTTATTCGATAGCGCCTCACGCAGTATCCACGATGATTACACTGCGATTTAGCATAAGAATTAGCTCTGTCGCTTCGCGGTCAAGCTGCCCACTTTTTGAATTGCTGCAGGCTGGCCTTCTACCCAGCGGCGCACGCGCTCGGCATCGCCTAAGCGGCTAAATTTGCCTGCAGAATCTAAAAACACCATGATCAAGCGGCGACCAGCAATCTTGGTTTGCATGATGAGGCACTGCCCCGCTTCAGAGATGAAGCCTGTTTTTTGCAAACCAATCTCCCACTCTGGATTGCTGATCAAGCGATTGGTATTCACATAATTAAGTGTCTTATCGCCCACACCGACTTGATGCATAGGAAAGGTAGAGAACTCACGCAGGGCGCGATCGTTCGATGCATAAGCCGTGAGCGTGGCCAAATCTTTTGCGCTACTTTGATTGCGGCTCGACAGCCCTGTGGGTTCCACATAACGCGTGTCTTGCATACCCAGCAATCGCGCCTTCGCATTCATGGCTTGCACAAAACGTGTTAGACCGCCGGGATAGCTACGGCCCAATGCGTGAGCAGCACGATTTTCGCTGCTCATCAGCGAAAGCAGCATGAGCTCGCCACGTGCGAGCTGCGTGCCGACTTTCAGGCGCGAACGGCTGCCCTTTTCAGTGTCCACATCTTCGTCGGTGATGGTAATCATCTCAGCAGCGTCCAGCCGCGCTTCGCTCACGATCACGCCTGTCATTAGCTTGGTCAGCGAGGCAATCGGCAACACAGCGTTTTCATTTTTCTGAAACAGGATTTCGTTCGTGTCTTGATCGAGCACATAGGCCACACTGCTTTTGAGATCAAGCTCATCTTGCATGCCATGCAAGCCAGCAAGCTGGCCATGCGAGAGGCGAGGAGGAACGATGACAGCCGCGGCTGCAACAGCCACGGGCACACGACGCATCACCGCCACGCGCTTGCCATTCTTCATTACCATCACACGCTGCATTTTCGTAGCGGCTTTTGCGTTGCTTTTTACGCCTTTGACACTTTTCGCACTTTTTGCGCCGAGCGTTATCTTGGAAGCTTTGCTAGCCTTCGCAGATTTGCTCGGCTTGACCACTTTGCTGTTTTTCGCACCACGCGCGGATTTAGCCGCAGGCTTTTGCGCACTCTTGGCTTGCTTTTTCGTAGCTGCCTCAGCCTGCGGCGAAGGCATCAAAGCCAGCGCTAGGCTGGCGATTGCAACAGTTGCAGCCATACGCAATTTATCCGACGCCTTGCTAACGAAACCAAAGGTGAAAACTGTTGCCATGATGTGTCAAGCCGAAGCCTGTATTTGTGTTGCTACGATAAGTATAGCAGGGAGAAAATTCTTGTGCAATATCAAGCACTTGGAATAGTTAGTTAAATTTTAAATGAGATTTAGGGGTATTCCCTATGTGTTACGAGGCCAATTGGTAACTTCAACGTTCAATCCGTTGATTTTGAATACATTTCTGTGATTCATTGGGTGTAACGATCAAACATGGGAAAATATGTAGGAAGCGCTTGTGATCGTGCAGCCGCAACTTGAGTTCCCACTACAACATGACTGCATCCTCCCACCCCATGCTCAACATTGCCGTGCGCGCTGCTCGCGCCGCTGGCACCATCATCAACCGCGCTGCGCTTGATATTGAATCGGTGCGCATCAAGCAAAAAGAAGTCAACGATTTCGTGACTGAGGTGGATGCAGCAGCAGAAGCCGCGATCATCGAAATGATCCTAGAAGCTTTCCCCAACCACGGCATCTTGGCCGAAGAATCCGGCCGCGAGCATGGCAATAAATTCTCCGATCACATTTGGATCATCGATCCGCTGGACGGCACCACCAATTTCATCCACGGCTTCCCGGTCTATTGCGTGAGCATTGCTGTGCAAATCGCGGGCAAGGTGGATCACGCTGTCGTGTTTGACCCCACACGCAATGATTTGTTTTATGCAACGCGCGGTCGCGGCGCTTACCAAAATGATCGTCGCCTGCGCGTGAGCAAACGCGAGACGCTCGCGCAATCACTGATTTCCACAGGCTTTCCTTTCCGCAAGGGCGACAATTTCCCGACCTACATGGCCATGATGAGCGACATCATGACCAAGACCGCCGGCCTGCGCCGCCCCGGCGCTGCAGCGCTCGATCTGGCCTACGTTGCCGCTGGTTTTACCGATGGCTTTTTTGAAACCGGCCTCATGCCTTGGGACATGGCCGCAGGCTCATTGCTCGTGCAGGAGGCCGGCGGATTGATCGGCAATTTCACCGGCGAGGCCAACTACCTCGAACAAAAAGAATGCATGGCTGCCAACCCAAAGATCTATGCGCAAATGGTGAGCCTGCTGGGCAAATACAGCAAATTCGCCAGCGCGGGCGAGAAGGCTGGTGTGCGCCAAGCCGGCACTTTAAAAGGCGCAAACAGCGCAGAGCCTACTGCGCCCGCCGCACCGGCTGAAGACGAAGCACCGCTGTAGTATTCCAGCAGAGCACGCCACTTGAGCGCTGATCTCTCCCATCACACACCGATGATGCAGCATCATCCGCGCTAGGGATGGAAACCCGCATGAATAGTGGGCTTTGTCGAAAAATAAAAAAACTTGGCGGCAATCTGGCCATGTTGCTCAAAGCTCGTTTGACCCGTTCTCCTTCTGGGGAGCCCTATTGCGCCAAGTTTTACCCCTAATGGGCTTCTTGGCGGAGCTCAACGACGAAAACTTGGCGGAGCAACACGCATGAGCAAGGCCAACTTCCGGGTCGTCTTCGACACCAATGCATTCACGGCCGAACACTTCAACCTGCTCGCCGAAGGGCCTCTACTCGACCTCTGCAAGGCGGGACGGATCACTCCCATCTATGGACACGTCTTCTTGGAGGAGACCTTCCGTTCGTATGGCATGGAAAAGCGGCGCGATGACCTGGTGCAGAAATGGATTCCGTTCA
>JAYSRZ010000367.1:0-10783 GCA_043720775.1 Variovorax sp.
GATCGTTGTTGATGTGCAAAACGGCTTCATGCCCGGTGGTGGCTTGCCTGTGGCGCGCGGGGATGAGGTTGTACCCATCATCAATGCGCTGTCAAAGAAATTCGCTAATGTCGTGCTCACGCAAGATTGGCATCCAGCTGGGCATGCGTCGTTTGCCTCAAGCCACGCTGGTAAGAGTCCGTATGACGTGATCAAGATGCCGTATGGCGATCAGGTGCTCTGGCCGGACCATTGCATCCAAGATTCCCACGATGCCGCATTGCACAAAGACCTGCATATTCCCCACGCGCAACTCATCATCCGCAAAGGCTGGTCAGCGGGTGTGGACAGCTACTCCGCTTTTCAAGAAGCTGACCGCAGCACCTCCACTGGCCTTGCTGCTTATTTGAATGCGCGCGGCTTGCAAGAGGTTCACGTCTGCGGCTTGGCCACAGATTTCTGCGTCGCATGGACGGCGCTGGATGCGCGAGCTGCTGGCTTCGATGTGACAGTGCATGAAGCCGCTTGCCGCGCGATTGACTTGAACGGCTCGCTTGAAGCAGCTTGGGCGCAGATGCAGGCTGCAGGCATCCATCGCCGCTAATTTTTAAAGCATTTTGAGCACCTAGCCGGCATAGAATCTGCGTGAGGCGCTATCAATTCAGGAGTATCGATGAAACGGCGACACGTCATCCCCACAACTGCTGCTTTGCTCTGTGGTGCGCTGCAAACGCATAGAAGCTCTGCTGATGCTCAAGAATCCGCGAAGAGCGCTGACGTCTGGCGTTTAAGTGTCGGCTCATGCGCCAATCAAAAAGTCGCGCAACCAATCTGGCAAACCATCCTCGCCGACAAGCCCGATTTTCATATCTTCGGTGGGGATAACGTTTACGCGAGTGACAAGCCGTGGTCGCTCGCTCAATTGCAAGAAGCCTATACATTGGCCGCCAAACAGACCAGCATGGCGCAGCTCATGCGCAACGTGCCCTTCATGGCCATGTGGGACGATCATGATTACGGCATGAACGATGGTGGCGTGGAGTTTGAAGGCAAGCATCTTGCAAAACAAGCGCTTCTCGATTTCTTCAAGCTGCCCGCCAATCACATCACGCGCACGCGAGATGGTTTGTACGATGCGCAAATCATCGGCGCGGGTGATCGCCGCATTCAAATCATCACGCTCGATACCCGCTGGCATCGCTCCCCGCTCGCGCGACCCTTGATCCCCGGCTTGCCAGGCCAAGAACGCTACATCCCCGATCCTTCGCCCGAGAAGACGATGCTCGGAGAAGCGCAATGGCAGTGGCTTGAAGCGCAGCTTAAGCAGCCTGCGCAAGTGCGGCTCGTTTACTCGGGCATTCAAGTGGTGGCCGAAGGCCACGGCTGGGAGCGCTGGGGCAATCTACCTCGCGAGCGCCAGCGATTGATGAGCTTGATCGCCAGCACGCGAGCCAATGGTGTGATCTTCCTCTCAGGTGATCGCCACATCGGCGCTTTGTACAACGAAACCAACGCTGTGCCTTTTCCCATGTGGGAGATGACTTCCAGCGGTCTCACGCATGCATGGGGTGGCGCGAGCGAGGCTGGGCCTAACCGCATCGGCGAGCTTGTACGCGTGAACCATTACGGCATCGTCAATGTGAATTGGCAAGCCGCGCAGATACAGCTCCAACTCAAAGACACCCAAGGCCGCAGCGTGCAATCCGCAACTATTTCTCTGAAAGACCTACAAACATGAGCACTTCAAACGAAGCCGCACGCCCCTTCAAAATCCTAGGCATCCAACAAATCGCCATCGGCGGCACAGACAAAAAACGCCTGCAAAAACTCTGGGTCGATATGCTCGGCCTCCAAGTTAAGTCCACCTTTGTCAGCGAGCGAGAAAACGTCGATGAAGATATTTGCTCAATAGGTTCTGGCGTACATGCTGTAGAAGTCGATCTCATGCAGCCTCTAGACATCGACAAAAAACCTGCCGTCCACACCACGCCCTTAAATCACGTCGGCCTATGGGTAGACAACCTACCGGTCGCGGTTGAGTGGCTAGCGCAACAAGGCGTCCGCTTCGCCCCCGGCGGCATCCGCAAAGGCGCAGCAGGCTACGACATCACCTTCGTGCATCCCAAATCGAATGACGAATTCCCCATCGCAGGCGAGGGCGTGTTGATCGAGCTGGTGCAAGCGCCGCAGGATGTGATCGCTGCGCTGGGCTAATGGTCTGCCTAGCCTACCCAGGTATCCACTTTAACTGGCCTGCCTGATGCATCCGCGCGATACAGGCTAGATGCGCTTTCCGCGAAGATGAAGTCTTCGGGCTCCCAGCTGATGCCATTGCCATCTGTTTCACGCTCATACAACGGCTGTTTGCGTGCACGGCGCCCATCTTCTCGAAACTCTGGTAGATACCAGCATGTCTCGTCTTTTTCTGTGAGCCAATCGCCAAAATCGCCTGCAAAAACGCCCGCCTCTTTAAAGGCCCACCACGTGGTTTGCCGGCGGTAAAACTTGGGGTGAATGAATTTGCGAGAAGCTTCGCTCACAATGGCCGAGCTGGCCGCGCGATACACCAGATCATTATCAAACGCTATGAAACGCTCAGTGTAGAAGCGTGCAATGCCAGAGCGCTTAACGCGCCCACGCTGCCAGGCTTGAACGGATTCGTCAATTTCAAAGGGCAGCATGGAATCATACAAAGCCACCACTGCCAAGCCTTCTTGCAGAAGCCAAAGGTTGAGATGGGTGCCGTCGGGCAAGATGATGTCTCCCACAAAGCGGCCATATTTATCGATGGCTGCGCCTGGCCCTTCACTCGCTCTGAGCTCGGAGGTGAAGGTGCACTCCAGCGATGAAGAGCCGAAGCTCTGCAAAAATTGCGCTAGCTTCATCACAGCAGTTTCGGCCTGATGCTGCCGGTAGTCTTTGATCAGCCCCGTTCCCTTGAGCGCGCCTTCGCTGCCGCGAGCATCTGGCCGGTAGTGCAGTTCAGGCGCATCAATGCGCTGCAGACGGATGGTGATGGCATTGTTTTTAATCAGCGGCGTAATTTTGCGCTGCCCCGTGCCTTCATCCAGAGCGCCCAAGATGCCAGCATTTTGATAAGCCTGTGTATTCACAAAATTCGTTTGCCCAGCCGGTTTGACGCGCATGCTATTGCCGTCCACTGTGAGTAAGAGTTTGGTGGTGTCAGCATCAGATTTGCCACTTGGCCAGAACTGATCGAATTTAATACGCCCTTCAATTTCTAAACGAGTCGTGCGAGCCATGATGATCCTTTCGTGCCGCAAAACAAGTGTGTGAGCTCTGAATGACAGTGATATGACGACGACTTAGCTGCGCTATTTTTTTACCCAACCAATACTTGTTGCATGCAAGCTTTGAATGTACAGGCGCTCGCCGGTCTCTAACACCGAAGTCGTTTCAGGATACTCACCGCTGGGGTCTTGCAAGTCTTGCAGTACTGTGCCGTCTTCTGTGAACGAAATGACGTGGCCGTATTTCGGTGGGATCGGCCAGAGGAAGCGGGGTAGGCGCAGCGTTAATGTGCGCATCCACGGCTTGCGAGCCATGTCGTCTACCAATTTGCTGCGCGGTTTGGCCAGGCCCACCCAAAGCGTGGGTTTGCCGTCTTTCGTGGGCAAGCCGCGCATCAGGTTATCGGGGTAGCCAGGGAGATTGGCCAGCACGATATGCGTGGCACCACTCATGCCGCTGGTGGTGCGCACATCAAGATCGCTTGCGTTGACATCGATGCGCCAGACGCGGTATTTGCCAGTCTCCGCGACGAAGATTTGCCGTTCGTTTTGAGACAAGGCGATGCCGTTGGCAAAGCTCAGGCCTTTGGCCACGATGCGCGTAGCTTTGGTTGCAGGGTCGTATTCAAGAATACGGCCTGTGGCGGATTGCTCCAAGATATCCAGCACGCTGGCTTCAAACGCGCCGCCCCAATCTTTGGGGGCGAAGCGCGTGGAGGCATCGCTCAGATAAATTTTGCCGTTTTTCGCCACGGCTACGGCATCTGCAAAGCGAATCGGTTGATCGCCCACTTTGTCTGCCAACACCGTGATCTCGCCCGCAGGCGAGATCGAGAGCAAGCCGCGCATCTCGTCTGCGGCAATCAAGTTGCCCGCTGCATCAAAATCAAACCCGAGCACGCGGCCGCCGGTTTTGGCGAAGGTGCTTTGCTCGCTGCCATCCAAATTCATCCGCAAAATCGCGCCGCTGGCCACAGCCGCGTAGAGCTTGCCGTCTTTGCCAACTGCCAAATGCTCGGGGCCTGATTCTTGGCCGATGCTGATTTTTTGCAGGCCGCTCAATCGTGTGTTGGCAGCATGAGCGCCGGTATAGCCCGCATTCTTCGAGACTTCCCAAGCCACGGGCTGAATCGGCACTGGCCAGAATGAAAAATACAGCATCACAATAGCAAGCAAGCCGCCTGCCCAACGCATCTTGCGCGATGCCGCAATTCGAAGTGTCAAAGCTCTATATCTCACACGCCAGCCTTAATTTTGAATAAAAACCATCACTAGCCGGCGTATCTACTGCGTGAAGTGCTATCAAATACGAAGCATCGAACTGCGAGAAATTTCGCCGCGTGGAGCTCAAGTAGCCGGGGTCGTAATGGAGCTCTAGCAATTGCCTGACGACATACGCAACCTCGCCAGCGCGAATTTTCTGTTGCCAAGTATCGATCACCGCATGCCCGCGCAGATCGCGCAATACGTCAAGACGCTTGCAAAAATACTCCGGATCTTTCACGAAAAAATCATAGTCTTCGAGCAGCAGCTTCACGCGCTCCTCAATCGGCAGCTCCACTCTCGCGCAAGGGCTTGCTCGCAGCGCGACCATCAGCGCATCGGGAATACTCACATTGCCCACCTTTTTGCTCTCGCTCTCAGCCCAAACCATGCGGCTAGGGTCAAGCTGACGCAAGGCATGCCAGATGCGCATGTCAAACTGCTTTTGGCTCGGCTGCTCTGTGCCGGGAATCAGGCCGAGCACTGAGCTGCGATGCTCGGCGAGCGCTTCCAGATCGAGCACTTGCGCGCCATCAGCGATTAAGCCTTGCAGCAGACGAGTCTTCCCGCTGCCTGTGGGGCCGCAGATCACGCGATAGTTGAACTGTGTGGCGAGCCTTGCAATATCTTCCACGACTGCTGCGCGAAATGCCTTGTAGCCGCCCTCAATCAGCGTGACACAGTAGCCAATCTCGGAGAGGATGAGCGCGAGTGAGCCGCTGCGCTTTCCGCCGCGCCAGCAGTAAATGAGGGGCTTCCAGCTTTTTGGCAGCGCCATGACTTCGCGTTCGATGTGATCAGCGATGTTCTTCGCGGCCAGCGCTGCGCCGCGTTTCTTCGCGTCAAACGCGCTGGCCTGCACATATTCCGTGCCGATTTGCTCACGCTGCGCGTCATTCAGCGTCGGCCAGTTCACGGCGCTGGGTAAACGGTCTAGCGCGTATTCGGATTCGCTTCGGGCATCAATGATCGTGCTGAAATCGCTCAGGCTGCTGAGCGCATCACTTGCGCTGATTTTTTTCAAACTCATCAGAGCATTTTCTTCAAAACGGGCCAAACGTTATCGAGCATGATCGGATGTGCTTCTTCTTTCGGATGAATGCGATCAGCTTGAAACAGCTTGAGTGCATCTGCGCCATCGGCCACGCCCTTGAGGAAGAAGGGCACGAGCTCGGCTTTGCGCTCTTTAGAAACGTTAGTAAACATTGCAGCAAATTTTGCAGCGTAATCTGCGCCAAAATTCGGCGGAATCTGCATACCCAGCAGCAGCACATTTGCGCCCGCTTTCTGCGCAGCATGCGTCATCTCCGTCAAATTGTCTTGCGTCATCTTCAGTGGCAAGCCGCGCAGCGCATCATTGCCGCCCAGCTCAATGATCACATGAGTGGGCTCGTGTTGCGTGAGCAACGCGGGCAGGCGTGAGCGGCCGCCCGAAGTGGTGTCTCCGCTGATGCTGGCATTGATCACTTTGATGGCGATCTTCTGCTCAGCAAGGCGCTTTTCGAGCAATGCCACCCAGCCCGTGCCTCGGCGCAGGCCATATTCAGCGCTGAGCGAATCGCCCACCACGACAAGCGTGCGCGGTCTGTTTGGGCGACCTTGCGCCTGTGCCTGTACTTGTGCATTTGGCAAAAAAGCCCCCAGCAGCGCGACAGAGGCCGCCAAACGGCTAAAGTCACGTCTTCCCCAGCCAACTTTCAATTCATTCATGTCTGATCCCATCATCTCCGTGGAGCACATTTTCAAAAGCGTAACGGACTCCACCGGCACACTGGATATTTTGCGCGATATTGATTTCAACGTCCCACAGAAGGAAACGGTTGCCATCGTCGGCGCTTCTGGCTCAGGAAAAAGCACGCTTTTGTCCATCATCGCAGGCTTAGATGTGCCCACGCGCGGCACAGTCAAGCTCGCAGGCCAAGATTTATTTGCTTTCGGCGAAGATGATCGCGCCGCGTGGCGGGCGCAAAAAGTTGGCTTCGTTTTTCAAAGCTTCCAGCTGCTGGGCAACCTCACTGCGCTAGAAAACGTGATGCTGCCGCTAGAGCTCGCAGGCCGCAAAGATGCCAGAGCGCAGGCTACAGACATGCTCAAGCGCGTCGGCCTCGCCGAGCGCCTCAATCACTACCCCAAGGTGATGAGCGGCGGCGAGCAGCAGCGCGTGGCGCTCGCCCGCGCCTTCGTCGTTGAGCCCGCCGTCTTGCTCGCCGATGAGCCCACCGGCAGCCTAGATTTCGCCACCGGCGAGCGCGTGATCCAGCTCATGTTTGAGCTCAACGCCGAGCGCGGCACAACGCTCGTGATGGTCACGCATGATCGCGCAATTGCTGCGCAATGCAATCAGCGTGTGGTGATTGAGGCTGGGCGGATCGTAGTTTGATTTGCCATCAATTTAACTGATTTTAAATACAGTAAAATTGAAAATTCTTCTGTCAAAGCCTTAAAATTGGAGCTCTAAGAAAACGCGCCTAATGTCCCTCAAACAATCACCATGACCGACCAAGAACTCAAAGACCTCGTTGCCAACCTTGCTGTTTCTCAAGCTCAAACGCAGGCTGAGGTGGCAGAGACTTCCCGCGTGATCAAAGAAATCGGCTTTCGCATGGATGCTGAATCCACAGAAACCTCGCGCGTCATTAAAGAAGTAGGTCGCCGCATGGGTGCAATGGCCTCTAATCAAGGCGACGTTACAGAAGAGTTCTTCTATAACAGTTTGGTGGCCAAACCAACGCTAGGTGGTATCCAGTTTGACAGCGTAACTCCCAATCTTCGCTTTCAAAACAAGGGCGAGCATGATGAATTCGATATCGTGCTAACCAATGGCGCGAGCGTGGCTTTGATCGAAGTTAAATACAAAGCGCATGTGAATGATTTAGAGCAGGCGCATAGCAAAATCGCCAGCTATCGCCGCTGGCGGCCTGAGCACAAGGATTACAAAGTCTACGCGGGGCTGGCGAGTTTTAGTGTGCCCTCCGATGTGACAGAGGCCGCGCATGAGCAGGGGATTTTTGTATTGCAGCGCAGAGGCGATGTGATCGATGTGGATGCGCAACGCATGAAGGCGTTTTAAAACTGTTCGATCACAAAGCAGTTAAGAAATCAAGTCACCTGTCGCTGGTTTTTTAATGGTGGTTTGAAGAATAGTAGACCTATCGCCGGCATGAAATATGCGCAGAGTGCTACCTTATTCGTAGCAATTCAGCATCAAAATGCTACGGTGAAATGCCGAAGTTTGATACGTAAACTCTTGTCTGTAGCGGCTCCATACGATTTATCTGATGGATGATGGCGATAGCTTTAGATATGTGCAACGCTATCAACTCAGCGCCCTCAAAGCGCAAGCCAAAGGTAAAGCATGAAATCGCCCTGTTGAATCTTGCTAAGCTCACGCAAGATAAGCTTGAAGTGTTTCCGTATGACGCTGTGTATGGCACTACATTGGATGGGCAGTTTGAAAGCAGCTTGATCTTGCTCGATGAATTGTGGGATCGCAGCTTGGTCAAATTCACACCCAATGGTGCTATCGTTGCCCTGCTATCACGCGATGTGTTGGCTTTTTGTGATTCACAATCGCTTCAAGGCATTAAAGAACTCAAAGAATTGGTGAAAAGAAGCGCTGAAAATGATCATTTGATCACACCAGTTTTGTATTACCGGCAAGAGGGGCAGTGGCTGCCTTTGGACTAATTGCACAATAGCGCCTACAAATGCAATAGCTCACACTTCTTTGAGTTGATCTTGCTTGATTAATTCAAGAGTCTTTTCAAAAAATTCCAAACAATCTGGGAACTGTTCTGCAATATCATTTTTAATGTCTTCGATCAGCGCATCCATATGCTCACTTTTAACTAGATAAGACATCAACAATTGAATGATGCGGCTCACTCCACTTAAACCAAAAGGATTGCTTTCTTCAGTGCGCTGGATATGAGTGTTGATATCTTCTAGGCTTATGATTCTGTTTACTAAAGGAAAATATGCTTCATCAAAATACTCAAGGATTTGACTCATAACATTTTTGATGCCTGAAACTTTTTTTATGTTTTTTATGTATGAAAATTTTTGTACTGGAGAAATTACTGTTTTAGTAATCTCACATAATTTTTCAAGTTTGATAAAAATAGTGATACTTTTTTTCTCATCCTTTTCATAAAACAAAATCATGTGCTCGGCTAAATCTAAGCGTTCAGTTATGTGAAGGATTGACCAAATAGCAAGTTCAGAAAGGTGAACCTTCAAGCCAATTTCAAAATGAAAGCCATCGTGATACCTGTAAAACTTGTTTTTCTTGCGTCCAGCTTTAAATCCTTGCTCGGCAAGAGTTGGTTTGAGGCATTCAATCGCAACACGTTGAAAATGCGCATCATCTTCAATGTCGTTTGGATCAATCGCTGCCACTGGCAAAGCAGGATTTATAGCCGGAAGTTCGACGACGAATACTTTGCCGCTAGGCAGATAAGTTGTGTTAGTTTGTGGGTCATAAGCGATCAGCCCCAGCGCATTGGCCGTTTTTTGCACAAAAGGCATCACCTCTACCAAAAAAGTAGTGACTATGCCAATGCCATAGATCGGTGCGTTTGTGATGCCGTCGATCGGCCCGTCGCTCCATACCCCCCCCTCATAACCCTCAGGTTCATTGCCGGTAAGCTGCGTGATGCAAGAGTAGCGCCGTGTAAGCTGCTGGGCTAATGCGATGAATTTAGGATTTTGCTGGCCTTTTTCCCTGCTTTCTTCTTCCTCAAGCAATTGATCACAAATTGCATCGGCTTCGTAAACATTCGTGGGAACTGGGGATTCCCAGATTTGTAGTGTGTAGCTCATGACAAATTATAAAAACATCTTTTGATAGCGGCTTTGATCTAAACCCAATAGATTCACTCGTGGGCCTAAATTTAGCGAGCCATTCGTAATTCAATCAATCAACCTGAACGCCTTAAGGCCTTACGTAAACCCAGCCTTCGTTTTGACGCTTCATGATGTGCACCACGCCAGAGTTGGCATAGCCTGAGCCGGCGATGATGTCGGTTTTGCTCATTTTCAGGTTGCGCAAAGTGTTCTCGCAAGCCACCATTTGCACGCCGGCTTTCATGGCTTCGCTGACGCGGGAATTGACGACTGAATCGAATTTGAGCAAGTTGATACCGGGGCCGTAGGCGACGATTTCGATATCGACGTTGGCTGCGCCGAGCTCTTCTTGCACGTTTTTGGCGTTGTTGAGCGCCATATTCCATCGGGCGGGATCGGCATCGCTGATTTGGATGAGCAATTGTTGGCGTTTTGCGCTGGTTGCTGGCTTGTTTTGTGCGCAGGCTGCTACTAAAAATGTAGCAGCGAGGATACCCAGAAGTGTGAAGCGTCTTTTCATGTTGTTTGTCTCTTAGAGTGTTTTTGGTGCATCAGAGGCTCTTTTGCGCCAATGTCATATTTTGTACAAGGAAGCTTCATGCTTTCAGTAATCGCCTCAAGGGCTTTCCCGTAGAACGATTCTGGCTCGATTTATAATCGTAGGCTTTGCTGTTCATGCATGTGAGCAGCGTTGTGTTTAGCTTTTGAAATCAATAACAGTATGGCTTTGATCGTCCATAAATATGGGGGCACCTCGATGGGGTCGCCGGAGCGGATTCGTAATGTGGCTAAGCGCGTGGCCAAATGGGCGCGGGCTGGGCATCAGATGGTGGTTGTGCCGTCTGCGATGAGCGGCGAGACGAACCGTTTGTTGGCGCTGGCTAAGGAGCTCGCGCCTGCCAAGCCGACTGCGGCTTATTCGCGTGAGCTCGATCAATTAGCTGCTACAGGCGAGCAAGCCTCGTCTGCGCTGCTGGCAATTGCGCTGCAAGCCGAAGGCATGGGCTCGGTGAGCTATAGCGGTTGGCAAGTGCCGATTAAGACGGACAGCTCGTTTACCAAAGCGCGCATCGAGAGCATTGATGATCAAAAGATTCGCGCGGATCTGAGCGCAGGCCGCGTGGTGATCGTTACTGGCTTCCAAGGCGTTGACCCGGATGGCAATGTGACGACGCTGGGGCGCGGCGGTTCGGATACGTCTGCAGTGGCCGTGGCCGCTGCGATGAAGGCGGCTGAATGCTTGATTTATACCGATGTGGATGGCGTGTACACCACCGATCCGCGCGTCGTGCCCGAGGCGCGGCGTTTGCACACCGTGAGCTTTGAAGAAATGCTGGAGATGGCCAGCATGGGCAGCAAGGTGCTGCAGATTCGCTCGGTGGAGTTTGCGGGCAAATACAAAGTGCCGCTGCGCGTGCTCTCTAGCTTCACGGATTGGGATATTG
>JAYSRZ010000368.1:0-1304 GCA_043720775.1 Variovorax sp.
TACATCTGCGGCGACAACCGTGGTTGTGTTGTCTGCAGGCGTGACTTTGATCGTGCGCGTGCCGCTCAGGCTCTCAACAAACGCCGAATCTTGGCGGAAATTGAGCTTGCGCACCGCGCGCTTGTCGCCTAAGAACACATCGACTGCTGGCGCATCGGGCGAGAGATGAATCGCTCGCAACGCGCTGCGCGGCTCGCGGATCAGGGTGGGTTTGCTGTCGCTGGGCAGCAGCAGCAAATTGACGGCTGAGCCTGCGCCAAAACTAGGCAGGGCGGCAATCAAGAGCTCTTGCCCGCCAGGGAACTGCACGGTGCCAGAGTCAAACACCACATCTTTGCTGCCAGCAGCGGTGAGGCGGATTTGGTAGCTGCCTTGGGGCACTTTGAGTGAATCTTTATCCGGCGGCGGCGCGAAGTTGGCAAATGCCAGCGCGGCTATGGTGGGCGTGGCGGGCAATGCTGCGCCGGGGGCTGACACGTAAATATCTACCGTGGGCACGCGAGAGGCTGCATGCAACACGCGAACGCCGGTTTGGCCTGCGGGCACATCGGTAGAGCTGTGTTTGTGATGCATCGTGCGAACAGCGCCTGAGTCGCCCATCGCAAACACGGTTACCTTATCGCCCTTGCCAGCTGTCATAGGGATGCTGACCGCGCTGCTGCTGCCCGCTTGCGCACCTGAACCAGCCGCTGCGCTTGAGCCCTCAGCAATGACTGCGATGCTCATCGCAGCGTTGTCTGATACTTTCGCAAATTCAGACACGGGCGTATCCACATCTGCTGAATTAGCCGCTTGATTGCCAGCGGATAACGTAGCGACCGCTGGGTCATCCAGCGCATTAACAGTGCGCACTTGGGCGCTTTGCGTGACCACAGGCGGATTGCCAGTGGGCGCGTCTGCGGTGCTAGAGCCACCGCCACCGCCGCAAGCGACCAAAAATAACGCTGCAACGGCTAGGCTGCCGCCGATCCTCCAACGCTCTAAGCGTTCTCGTAGACTGGGGGCAAGAGATTTAATCTTCATAGCAACTCCTTGTGATGAATCAAAATTGGAATTCAGATGAGTGAATTTGGAAGGGTGCTGCGCAGTCAATCTCGATCAAAGCAAATGCAATGGAGGAGCTTGCAATCGCGCACTATGCGCATCGTAGGCGTGGCTTCGCTAAATGCAGATGACAAGGAGAAGTCACTTTGCAAGCAACTATATGTCTCAGTAAGAGCGGGTTACCGCCCCAGAGTGAAGAGCGTACAAGCTGTTGCACAAAACAGTTTGTCACCTTGCTTGATGCGGCGGTGCTGACAGTT
>JAYSRZ010000369.1:0-32688 GCA_043720775.1 Variovorax sp.
GTGGCTTCTTTGCCCGGATATTGCGCCAGATCAACAACCGCCATGCGCTGCCGATTGCGCGGATCACGCCCAATCGGTTGATCCACCTGCCGAGGGCTCTCGCCCTGCCACGGGTAATGCGCCATCGCCAAATATTGCCGCCGCACATCGCGCGCCGCAATCATGCGAATCAGCGCATCCATCGCCTCCCGCGTGCGCGCCACCACCATGAGGCCGCTCGTATCCTTATCCAGCCGATGCACGATACCCGCGCGTGGCAGCAATGTGTGGCATTCGTGATGCGCCAGCAAGCCGTTGAGCAGCGTGCCGCTCCAGTTGCCAGCAGCAGGATGGACTACCAAGCCCGGCGCTTTGTTGATGATCATCAAATGCGGATCTTCATAGACCACGGTGAGCGTTTTGGCCACCGCCGCATCGGGGTGAAAAGCTGTGTCTTGCGGCAGCGGGCGCTGGCGCACGATGAGCTGCTGGCCCGCTTTGAGCTTGGCGGCAGCTTTGGTGGCGCTCGTGCCGTTGACGATCACATCGCCGCTGTCGATCAGCTGCTGCAAAAAGCTGCGCGAAGAATCGGGCAAAAGCTGCGAGAGCACGCGATCAAGCCGCTCGCCGTGATGCTCGTGGCCGGTGGTGAAGCTGTGTTCCTGCGTTTGGTGGGCGGCATCTACACTGGCAGTTGAGACAAAGAGCGCCTCATCCAAATCATCATCGAGTGCGGCAGGGATGTTGTCTGGCTCAGCGTGGCCGCTCGATATAATCATTTGATACTTTGGAATTGAAACATGAGCCTCGGATTATCAGCCTTTCGCAGCATCATTTGCATCGCCTTCTGCGCCAGCTTGGCCGTGCTCACCGCATGCTCCAGCAAACCCACTGCCGACAAGACCGATGCTTGGAGCCCCAACAAGATCTACGCTGAAGCCAAAGATGAAGCCAAATCCGGCGCATGGGACAAAGCCATTCCGCTATTTGAACGCTTAGAAGGCCGCGCCGCCGGCACACCGCTAGCTCAGCAAGCCCAGCTAGAACGCGCCTTCGCCCACTACAAAGCCAACGAGCCTGCGCAAGCTCTAGCCACGCTCGACCGCTTCAAAAAACTCCACCCGGCCAGCCCCGGCATGGATTACGCGCTGTATTTGCAAGGCCTGATCAACTTCAATGACAACCTCGGCCTCTTTGGCTTCATCGCTAAGCAAGACTTGTCGGAGCGCGATCAAAACGCCGCCAAAGAATCCTTTGAGTCTTTTAAAGAGCTCACAACGCGCTTTGCTGAATCTCGCTACACCCCCGACGCTCGCGCCCGGATGACCTACATCGTCAACTCACTGGCGCAATACGAGGTGCATGTGGCGCGTTATTACTACACTCGCAATGCCTACGTAGCGGCCATCAACCGCGCGCAAACAGCCGTCACGGAATATCAAAACGTACCGGCGGCAGAGGAAGCGCTGTACATCATGGTGCTGAGCTACGAAGCCCTTGGCATGACGCAACTGCGCGACGACACCAAGCGCGTGATGGAGAAAAACTATCCCAAGAGCGAGTATCTGGCGCGCGGCTTCAAGGCCAAAGATTCGCCTTGGTGGAAAGTTTGGTAGTTTTTTAAGTGTTTTAGCTCGGTAGCCGTCGTACTTATTGCTTAAATTACTATTTATTTTGTAGCAATCATCATGTTTTGTTTTGGATAGAGCGGCTGCGAAGCGAAGGCTTGCTGCGTCTGCCTCCGGTTCCTGCTCGGGAGAATGCGGCACCTGCCGCAAGATGACGAAGTGAAAACGATGCTCGTTTTCATGCCCTGTGCTGCAAATGTCGGCAGCCGCATCAAGCCTTCGCCTCGCGGCCTGTTTGCTACTCAAAAGATTTTCGCTCACCAACGATTGCAACAGCCAACAATCTTTGCACTCTGCGGTTGGAACTTACCTCGCCAACCACCGGCCTGTGGGAGCCGTATTCGGGCGGGCGATTTTCGCAGCGCAGGTTTAAAAAACGCTTGCGTTTTTTCTTCGTTATCTAGCGGCGAGTGCCGCAATAACCGAGCAGGGTACATGAGCCCGCCCGAATACGGCTCCCACAGGCCTAAGCCGCACCACAAAATTAAGCAAAAACAGCACCTAGGCCATATAAAATCTGCGCAGAGCGCTACGAATTTTATAGCGATTGCGCCAACGCCACATATTCTGCTACAGGCACTTCCTCTGCCCGTCGCTGCACATCAAACTCGCCAGAGAATCCGCGCTCCGTCAGCCAACGCCCCAGCGAATGCCGCAGCAATTTGCGCCGCTGGCTGAACGCAACTTTCACTAATTCTTCAAGCAACTCTGGCTTCAACGCAGCTGGCTCAGCGCGTGGAATCATCCGTACCACGGCGCTTTGCACACGCGGCGGTGGATCAAAAGCCTCGGGCGGCACAGCGAGGAAATTTTGCATCTCGTAGCGCCATTGCAGCATCACGGATAAGCGCCCGTAATCAGATGTGGAAGGCCGCGCCACCATGCGATCAATCACTTCTTTTTGCAGCATGAAATGCTGATCAGCAATCAAATGTGCAGAGGGTAAAAGGTGAAACAAAATCGGCGTAGAGATGTTGTAGGGCAGATTGCCGACGATGCGCGGCTTACCAACGTATGCTATTGATTCGATAGCGCCTTGCGCAGTATCCACCTGCGCAAAGTCCACTTTTAATACATCAGATTCGATCACACGCACTGCACCTCGGCTTGAATCATGCGCACGCCAATGCGCCGCCAAATCACGATCAAGCTCGATCACGGTGATCTGTTTTAACCTCGCGAGCAAAGGCAGCGTGAGCGCGCCCAAACCAGGGCCAATCTCGATCATGTGATCGCCGATTTTTGGCGCAATGCCTTCAACGATGCTCTCAATCAACGCGCCATCAACGAGGAAATGCTGGCCGAAGCGTTTGCGCGGAATGTGTTTCAAGCGTTCAGAATCTCAGGCAGGAAGTCAAGCAAAAAATTACTTCGGGCTCTCGCGCATTTCCACATAAGCGCGCGCTCGCACATCTTGCGCCCATGTGAGGAAGGCTTCATCGAGCTTTCTCTCGCGCAATGCGCCGCGCGCGGCATCGCGCTGCTCGCGCTCGGTCATCTTGCGCTCGCGCCGCTCTTGCACTTGGATCAAATGCACACCAAAGCGCGTGGTCAGCGGCTCAGAGATTTGGCCAGGCGCCAGCGCATTCATCACCTCTTCAAACTCAGGCACGAATTGCCCCGCCACAGCCCAGCCCAGATCGCCACCCTCACGCGCTGAGCCGTCTTGCGAATTGTCTTTCGCTGCGCTAGCGAAATCAAGGCCTGCGGCGATGCGCTTGCGCAAATCAACCAAGCGCTCGCGGGCCACAGATTCCGTCAATTGCGATCCCGTGCGCAGCAAGATATGCCGAGCGCGCGTTTGCGGCACCACCAAATTGCCCATGCCCTGCTGGCGTTTTTCAATCACCTTGAGCACATGAAAGCCCGCACCCGAGCGAACCGGCGCAGCCAAACCGCCAGTTGGAACATTCTGCGTCGCCTCTACAAACAAGCTGGGGTAGCGATCCGCGCTGCGCAGACCCATCTGCCCGCCGTTGTCGCGTGCCCCTGGTGCATCCGACAATTCCCGAGCCAGAGCCGCGAAATCTTGGCCGGCTTTTGCTCGCTCGAAGGCGCTCTGCGCTTTCGCAGCAAATTGCGCGATCTGCGCTTCGCTGGCGCTCTCTGGCACAGCGACCAAGATTTGCGCGATATTGATGTCGACATCTCCACCGCCGGTATCGCGCTGCTCGGCAATAAACGCCTCGAGCTCGCTGTCTGTGACGCGCACGCGAGGCTCCACCTCACGTTCGCGCACCTTTTGCAGCAGCAGATCGTCGCGCAGGTTATTGCGCAAGGTGTTGAAGTCAACGCCCTCTTCTCGCATACGCTGGCGAAATTGATCGATGCTCAGCTGATTTTGGCGAGCGATGCCCAGCACTGCATTGTCAATCGCTTGCGTATCAATGCGAATACCGCTGTCGCGGGCGAGTTGGATCTGAGAGCGCTCGCTGATCAAGCGCTCCAGCACTTGGGCAGACAGCTCTTGGCGAGATGGCATCACGCCGCCGCGAGCGCTGAGTTGCTGCTCAAGTTGAAGCATGCGGTTGCGCACTTCTTGATTGGTGATGGGCTCAGAGTTGACGATCGCAACAATGAAGTCGGCGCTTCTTTGGCTGCTGTCTTGCGCAGCACGCCCCAAATTGAGGCTTGGGCTGGTGCGCAGACCTTGCGCCTGCACTACGCCGATCAAGCTCAGAAAAATAGCAAAATACAAGCCCGCAAAACGCGAGTAAAGAGCGCAAGTGGTATTGGCTAAAGAGAGCGGGGATGACATCACAGAATCACTCATAGTTACTGAATCGGCTGGGAGAAGTTTCGATTTTCTCACGGAGCAGTTGATAGCGCGGCACATTGCGCTGCAAAATCGCCAAAGGGCTCGATCCGGCTCGGGCAAAGCCCACCAACTCCAGTTGAAACAGGATGCGCTTGTTTGACGTGCTTGTTGTGGTTTGCAGCCGCTCAACGGCAATGCGCGAGAGCCAGCTGCCGCCGTCGTATTCGAGGCCCAAAATCGTATCCACTGGCCTGCCCTCACGCAAGCTGTAGTTGAGCCTTCCCACCGAATACCAACGGCCTTTGCCTTGGCCTTGACCAGGATTCATGGTTTTACCGGTGTCGCCCCACAAATCGTTGATCGGCCATTGCCAGCCCACATCGACTTGCTCGCTCACATCACGATTCAAGCGATACGTTGCGCTGATCACGCGGTAAGGGGTGGGCGCGTAGCGCGCGCCCAGCGTGCTGCGCTGCGAGCGGCGAGTGCTCGGGCTGTATTGCACCGCGCCGTCAAATTGCCAGCTCGGATTCCAATTCACCGTGGCGCCGAAAAGCATGTCAGAAAAACGGGTGTTATCGGGCAGGCCGCCGGGCAGGGTCACTTGTTGATCTGAAAACCGCAGGCGCTGGGCGTAGCTCAGGCGCACCACTTCTGCTCCAGTGGAAGGAGCCAGAAGGCGCGAGGAGACGCCTAGGGTCAGCAGGTTGTTGTCAGCAATGCGGTCGTTGCCGGTGAAGGCGTTTTCGTTGAAGATGGTGGCGAAATTGAAGTCGTTTGCGCCAGAGTCATATACCGGCAATGAGGATTGATTGCGAAACGGCGTGTAGGTGTAGAAGGCGCGCGGCTCTAGCGTTTGGGTGAAGCTGCGGTTGAAGTAGCTTGCATTGCGCTCAAAAATCAGGCCGCTATCGATGCTGGCCGTGGGCACGATGCGACTGGCTGAGCGGCTGCCCGCTTGTGGGCCGGATGCAAGCGGTGCGTCAAAGCTATAAGCGCTGCTATGCAATTGCACTCGTGGGATGATGAAGCTGCCGGGCGTCACAAAAGGGCGAGACAGTTGCGCCAATGCGTAGCTGCGGCTGGCATTGGGCTGCAAGGTCAGCGCGCTTTGCGCAGCGAAGCGCGTGGTATCGAGCTCTAGGCTGTAATCCAAACCGTTGTGGTTCATCCGGCTGTAGCGGCCATTGATTTGAGGCATGCGGTCGTAGGGCGGCGTGATGATCGAGCCGCTTTGCTGCAGCGTTTGCCATTTGAGCGCACGCGCGTAGAGCGACCACGGCCCGCTGGCCCAAGCCACGTTGGCATCGTTGGCCAAGAGGCGCTGGGTGAGCGAGGCGGTTGCTCTTGGGAAATCACGCCAATAATCATCATCGCTCACCCGATTCAAAGCCAAATTCAGGTTGACACTGCCGATATCGGCAAAGCCAGTCTCCAAGCTGCCGCTGTGCGCAGCGGCCAAGCCCCACCTGCTGCGGCTGCGCAGGCGATCGTTGGGCATCACATCGGCGCGTGCTGTGCCTTTGTAGTCGCGCTCTAAATAGCGAAACTCCGCGCCAAGATTGATGCCTCGCCGCGTCAAAATGGCGGGGTATAGCGTGGCATCACGGTTGGGCGCGAGATTGAGGTAATACGGCGCCACCACTTCTAGGCCGCTGATGGTGTCGATATTGATACTGGGCGGCAACGCGCCGCTTTTTCGCTCATCGGATAGCGGGAAACTAAGAAACGGTGCGCCAAAGATCGGCACGCCCTTGAACTCTAATCGTGCGCCGCTGGCCTCGCCCACATTGATCTCGTTGTCAATGCGCACCTGAGCGCCTTTGACAAGCCAATCCGACGAGTCTTCTATGCCGGCCTCTTTATGCAAGACGGTGTAGTTGCCGTCTTTGATCACAGAGCGCTGTTCGTCAATAAAATCAATCCGCGCAGCTGAGCCTTGGCCATTGTTTTTGAGCAAACGAAAACGTGGATTGAGAAAAAATCCTTCTTGCGCATCCACTTTCAGTTGGCCTTCTGTGCCTTCGTAAATCGTGCCATCGCGATTGAGATAGACCTTACCGCGCACCTTGGCCAGATCATCGGGTTGGTAGTACTCAATGCGATCTGCGCGCAACACGATGCCGTTTTTGCGCAGCTCGGCGTTGCCTTCAATCACTGTCTCCAGCTCTGGCCGCCCTGTGATGCTGTTGCCCTGCACATACGTGGGGCGATCATTTTTTTGCTCGGGCGGAATTTTCTCTTGCAACTGGCGCGTCAATTTGAGCTTGATGCCTTGCTCAGCGTCGGAGATGGCACTGGCACTGACGTTGAAAGCTGTTTGCGCCCAAGAGGTTTGGCTGGCCGCAAATGCCCAAGCAACGGCCCAGACGAGCGGCTTGGCAGTGAACTCTGTGCGTTCTGAGCGGGAGGGAGCGATCTGAGGCAAGCGCATGCGGCGAGCGGGGTTGGGGGTTTGGAGAGTTGACGAGAAACGGTTTATACAATCAGATTATCCATGAGCCACACGCCTTCCCCCACTCCATCCACTGCCCCAGCCGCCGATTCAGTCATTTGGGCTGATCTTCAGCGCGAGCAATCCTTCCAACAGTGGTTGTCCTCTGTCGCCCCGACGCATCTGCTCAAACCACAGACTTTGCGCATCGCCAGCGCGGATGCCAGCTTTCGCCGCTATCTGCGCCTTGACTCGTCTGATGGTTCGCCGCGCATCATCATGGATGCGCCGCCCGATAAGGAAGATTGCAAGAGCTTCGTCAAAATCGCTGGTCTGCTTCATGAGGCTGGCCTGCTCGGCCCGCAGGTGCTGGCTTGGAATGAGCCGCAGGGCTTCATGCTGCTCACCGATCTGGGCGCGCAGACCATGATGCAAGGCATGAACACCGAGGAGCCGCATGCCAACTACGGCCGCTACATGCAGGCCACGGATGCCTTGATCCAATGGCAACTCGCCTCCAAGCCGGGCGTGCTTCCTGCCTATGACGAAGCTTTGCTGCGGCGCGAGCTCGCGCTGTTTCCTGATTGGTACATCGCCAAGCATCGTCAATTCACGCTCGATGCAAAGCAACAGCAAACGATGCAAAGCGCCTTCGATCTGATCGTGCGCCGCAATCTGGCTGCGCCGAGCGTATATGTGCATAGAGATTTCATGCCACGTAATTTGATGCTGACCGAATCTGATCGCCTAGGCGTATTGGATTTTCAAGATGCCGTCTATGGCCCGATCAGCTACGACATTGCATCTCTCATGCGTGATGCATTTTTGACGTGGGATGAAGAATTCGTACTCGATGTCACGGTGCGCTATTGGGAAAAAGCGCGCAAAGTCGGCCTGATGGATTTTGAAGATTGGGCAACAGATTTTGGTGCTTTCTACCGCGCCGTCGAGTGGATGGGCTTGCAGCGCCATCTCAAGGTAGCCGGCATCTTCGCGCGGCTCACTCTGCGCGATGGCAAAGAAAAATACTTGGCCGATGCACCAAGATTCATCCACTACATCCGCAGTACCTGCAACCGCTACCGCGAGCTCGGGCCCTTCCTCAAAGTGATTGATGAGATTGAAGGCTTGCAGGAGCAAAGCGGCTGGGCGTTTGGAAGAGTTTGATGATTTATATGCGAAAACTGCCACTAGCCCGCATAGAATGTGCGTGAAGCGCTATTAAATTAGTAGTAATTCGTTTTTCATGCCACGCATCTACACACCGCAAACCCTCACCTCCAGCACGGCCATCGCGCTTGATGCAGCAGCTGCGCGCCATGTGCAGGTGCTGCGCATGCAGCCCGGAATGGATCTCACGCTGTTTAACGGACAGGGCGGCGAATTCGAGGCCAAGGTGTCGCTCATGGGGCGCTCTGAGGTGCAAGTGCAAGTTGGTGCGCATCACGCTATCGAACGAGAAACGGCAAGGCAAGTGCATCTGGCCGTCAGCATGCCCGCCAACGAACGCATGGATTGGTTGATCGAAAAAGCCACCGAGCTCGGTGCGGCCAGCATCCAGCCTTTGATTTCCGAACGCAGTGTCTTACGCCTCTCAGGCGAGCGTGCCGAGAAAAAAACCGCCCACTGGCAAGCCGCAGCCGTTGCTGCCTGCGAGCAATGCGGCCGCAATCGTATTCCTACAGCGTACGCCCCCGTTTTATATCAAAAATGGTTGTTAGGGCAGGCAGGATCTGCGCAAGGCGCTATTGAATCGATAGCAAATAGCCCTATCGCTAAAGCCATCCTCTCTTTGCATCCCAGCGCCATTCGTGCCTTTGACTGGGCTGCAAAGCACGAAGGCAAGCCTCTGCTCTGCCTAGCTGGCCCCGAAGGCGGCCTCAGCCCTGCAGAGGAGCAAGCCGCGCTAGATGCGGGCTTCGCGCCCATCACTTTAGGCGAGCGTGTTCTGCGTTCAGAAACTGCACCGCTGGCTGCTTTGGCTTTATGGACGCTGAGTTAGCGGCGCAAGCTAAGAAAAATCCGAATTCCGGACGCGAAAGACGCAAAAGTTACGCGAAAGACGCGAAAAGAATCCAAAAACAAGGATATTTAGTTTTTGTCGCCAACAACCTAAGCGCGCTACGATCCACCTTCTTGAATTTTTTGGTATTCCTTTCGCGTAACTTTCGCGTCTTTCGCGTCCGGAAATTTGGTATTTGTATTAGGCATTTAGCCAAAGCCCCACAATCTCCCCATGAACAAAAACCTCTGGCTTCTCGCCCTCGCGCAAGGCCTCTTCCTCACGAACAACGTCGTCTTCATCGCCATCAACGGCTTAGTAGGCCTAGCGCTTGCGCCATTCGGCTGGATGGCCACGCTGCCAGTGATGGGCTATGTGGTGGGCGGCGCGCTGGCCACGCCGCTGGTCGCGCGTACGCAGCGCTTGTATGGCCGTAAAGGCTCGTTTCTTATTGGCCTCGTCATCGCTATCGTCTCAGCTTTGCTCTGCTTCTACGCCGCGTGGGCGAAGAATTTTTGGCTGCTGGTAGGCGCCACAGTCGTTGGCGGCTACTACAACGCAAACGCCCAGCTCTATCGCTTCGCCGCCGCTGAGTTAGCCGTTAGCAGCTTCAAAGAAAAAGCCGTCTCGCTCGTGCTCGCAGGCGGGCTGATTGGCGCAGTAGCCGGGCCCAATCTTGCTGCCGCCACTCGCACGCTGATGGCCACACCGTTCGCTGGCGCGTATCTAGCTCTCGCTTTCGTCGCGCTGCTAGGCCTGGCCGTCGTCTCATTCATCGATTTCCCAGAGCACAAAGCCCCCACCAAATCGCAAGGCGGCAGGCCATTGATCGAGATCATGAAGCAACCCGTCTTCATCGTCGCAGCCCTCGGCAGCGCTTTGGGCTATGGCGTGATGAATTTGCTCATGGCCGCCACGCCGCTGGCCATGCAGCAATGCGGCCTGCCCTTCTCCGATGCCGCCCTCGTGCTCGAATGGCACGTCATCGGCATGTTTGCCCCCGGCTTCTTCACAGGCCACCTCATCAAACGCTACGGCACGCTGCGCATCATGGCAGTAGGTGTGGCGCTCAACGCGCTGTGCATCGCCATCGCTCTCTCCGGCGTCGAGCTGCACAAATTCCTCATCGCCCTCTTCCTGCTCGGCGTCGGATGGAATTTCCTCTTCACCGGCGCCACCACCCTCGCACTAGACGCCTACACGCCCGAGGAAAAAGACAAAGCCCAAGGCGCCCTCAACTTCTGCGTCTTCGCCGTGCTCGCCCTCTCCTCATTCGCCTCCGGCGTATTGGTCACCACGCAAGGCTGGCAACTCCTCAATTGGGGCTCCATCGTGCCCGTTGCGCTCACGGCTGCGGCGCTCGTTTGGTTGTTTATCAAACAAAAGAGCAACACACATTAAGCAAATATTTGATCAAGCAGCTCACATGCGTCCTCCAAGTTGTCGTAGCGCGTGAGTCTTAGCTCGACATCAGATAACAAAACCACGCTTTATACTTAAGTATATGACTACCCTAATAGAAAAATTAACTCCTACTTTTCGTGAAATTTTTGAAGACGAAGCACTACAACTTACAACAGACACAACAGCGCGCGACGTATTGGGCTGGGATTCTTTACAACACGTCACCCTCATTTTGGCAGTAGAGCGTCGCTTTGCGGTACGCTTTACAAGTGCTGAAGTTGCAGACTTGCAGAGCGTAGGAGATCTGATTGCTCTGCTGCATAAAAAAGGAGTGGCAGACGCATGAGTGCCTCACACGTTGAGCGCCTAGTCGCATACGCCCAAACACATCACCCTCGCTCCATCATTGGCATCAACGAATCGCAAGCATCAGCGCCGCATGACTTCGAACGCATAGCAAACCCATATTTAAGCTGGTGTGAGATGGCGTTAGGCGAAGCGGCCTTTGAGAAAGCCCTAGGTGCTTTTGCAAGATTCAGCAGCGACGTCAACATCGCTCAAGCGAGATACGAAGCCTCAGGGCAATACGAGCACAAAAGCTTCGCGCAATGCAACGATGAAGTGTACAACTCCGCAGAGACAATGACGGAGTATCTCTGGGGCGTTTACTTATCGAATTTTCTTTGGGCACATCATCTGGAGTTGATGCTGTTTTTTGAACAGCGATTTATCAAAAAGCTCGGCGAAAGTGTACTGATCGTAGAAATTGCGCCAGGTCACGGCGGCTGGGGCTTGTGGGCACTTCAGCAACTCAAGCATGCGACGCTTGTTGGTTTTGATATCAGTGTGACATCCATTCAGATTGCGAGCAGTCTAGCCAATGCGTCTGGTCTTGCTACGCGCGCTCAATATCGGCAGATGGACGCCATGACCATTGCCGAGCAGCCTACCGCGCAAGCCGAGGCTTGCATTTGCTGCTTCTTGGTCGAGCATCTAGAGCAGCCTGCGAAGTTATTGCAAGCAATGAATCACGTCTTGAAAAACGATGGCCTCGCGTTTTTCACTGGCGCATTGACCGCAGCTCAAATTGACCATATCTTTGAGTTCAAACAAGAGTCTGAGCTTTATCTGCTGGCAGAGCAAGCGGGTTTTAGAGTGATCGAAAGCCGCTCGGTTGCGCCATCGCGCCTGCTTCGCGGCGCGCGATATCTTCCCAGATCCATGGCTTTGATCCTCCAAAAGGTTCGTAGCATCTGAGCGTTTCATGACTAAATCAGCAATTACTCAGGCAAGGCACTTGCATCGTCAAGGTGATGCGCAAGGTGCGCTCGCGATGCTGAGAACGGCATTGCGGACTGGACAATTGAGTTCAACGGAGTTCATCTCGGTTGGAAAATTGGTCAATGCGTTGATGGCAACTTGCGCTAACAATCAACGCCCTTTCAACGTGTTGGTGCTAGGCCAATGCACCACCACTTGGTTGCTTCAAGCCATCGCAGCAAGCGCGCTACAAGTGTCGCTGGACGCCAGCGTCGCCGAAGGCGCTTACGGTAATGTCTTGCAGACTCTCGATGCCCTTGACGCAGCGCAGCCACCAGATCTACTCGTGCTATTGCCCTGGAACACAGACTTGACGGAAAAATCTCAGGTTGATGCAACTGAGTTGATTGAAAGCGAGCTGGTTTTTTGGCAGCGCGCATGGCAAATCGCGAAAACTAAAAATATCAAGCGACTTGTGCAAGTGGGTTATGACTGGATGCAGCCCGGAGCGCTCGGCTTTCATCAGAGCACTCAAGCGGGCAACGTTCTCCACAGCATCCGGCAACTCAATGCGCAGATGCGCAACGACCTCAGAGACGGCCAATACTTTTTGCCGTTAGAAGAAATCTCAGGAATGCGGGGGAGGCATCAGTTCTACGACATGCGCAGCATGCACTGGACAAAACAACCGTTCAGTGAGGCCGGTCTCGTTGATCTATCAAAACATATTGCTGCGGGAATGCGTGCCCTGACCACCGGGCCAAAAAAAGTCTTGGTGGTTGATTTGGACAACACTCTGTGGGGCGGAGTTGTTGGCGAGGTAGGAGTCAACGGCGTCGAGTTGGGTCCAAGCCCAGCAGGCGAGGCCTTCAAAGCGTTCCAACATCATCTTGTTGGCTTGAGTCAACGTGGCATCGCCTTAGCAGTTTGCTCCAAAAATAACGAGGCGGACGCTCGCGAAGTGTTTTTGTGCAATTCGGATATGGTGCTTCGCCTAGAAGATATCGCCTGCTTCGTTGCCAACTGGGACACTAAGCCAAAAGGTATTCAACAAATCGCCAGGCAACTCAATGTTGGCCTCGACAGCATTGTTTTTTTCGACGATAACGTATTTGAGAGAAACATTGTTAGATCACAGCTTCCACAAGTGCAAGTCGTTGAAGTGCCTGAGGAGCCAAGCGAGTATGTCAATGCGTTGCAGGCAGGTTTGTGGTTTGAGACCTGTGCGCTCACTGATGAAGATTTCGCCAGATCCCAGTCATACCAAGCAAATGTGAAAGCAAGTGCTACTCAAGCCAGCTTTGAAAGCATCGATGACTATTTAGCATCCCTGCGCATGCAAGCTGACGTTCGCATCATTGGCGAACAGGACATACAACGCGTTACGCAATTGTTTGCAAAAACAAATCAATTTAATTTAACAACAAAACGATATACCGCTGGCGATATAGAGGGTATTTTGAGTGATCCGAAAAATATTTGTTTGAGTTTGCGTTTAAAAGATCGATTTGTTGATCATGGTCTTGTTGCCATCATGATCGCAAAACCGCGCCCTGCAGACGAATCTGAGGAAATGACAATTGACAGCTTTTTAATGAGCTGCCGCGTCATTGGCCGCACTACTGAAGTTTATTTGTTGGAGTATTTGGTTCGCAAGCTAGAAAAACTTCGCGTCAAACGTCTCGTTGGTCTTTATGCTCCCACTGCCAAAAATGCTTTGGTTGAAAATCTTTATACGAACTTGGGTTTTCTTCCGTCCTCTAACAACAGAGGCGAGGCTTTTGAATTTGTCTTGGATTTACCCGCCAAGCTCAATACCAAAACTTTTATTAGCGAGAAGGACTAAGTGGTGGGCTCTTTAGGTGTCAATGATGTCGCGCAAGCCAATTTTTGGCTCTTCAACGCATTTGCAGTTTTGCTGCTTGCGCTCGCAGTCAAGCCATCGCATCACAAAACTGTTTTCGCGTTGGTCAATCTATCGCTTATACACATGCTAATCAACTGGCAAGGCTGCGTGCTGGTAGCTAGCATGTGCGCCGCGCTTCATTACTCTTGCCGAACTCGAAACGCAAAACTTCGTTATCTCTGGATCTTTCTTTCGGGAGTTCTTCTTTTCAGCACCTTCTTAGTACATAAATTGCCCGTTGTGCCATCGCTATTTTCCGAAAGTATCAAACCAATGTTTTATGCGATCGGAGCCTCTTACATTTTTCTGAGAGGCGTTGAATACTTGCGTGCAGGCTCTGACAATGAGATTGATGGCTTGACTCTTGTTGAGACCATTAATTACCTCATTCCCTTCCATATGCTTGCTGCGGGGCCAGTAATGGCATATTCAGACTACAAACGAACGCTCAACGTGCGTATTTCGCTCACAAAAGAAGATGCCTTAATTGCATTTGAGCTGATTGCCAGCGGATTATTCAGAAAATTTGTTTTGGCAAACGGCGTTATTCAATCCGTTTTCTTGACAGGTTTTCAATCGGATGGTTGGTATTTCTTTCTTGAAGTGCAGATGTACTACCTGTTCATTTATCTTGATTTCAGCGCTTACACCAACATTGCTCTCGGTATCGGCAAGTTGGTTGGTGTGCACACACCGATCAATTTCAACAGACCATTATCTGCACGAAACATCGTCGTTTTTTGGGAGAGATGGCACATATCTCTGTCTCAGTTCATTCGGCGAAACATTTTCATTCCCATCCAACTGACGGGTTTGCGCTGGAGCGGTGGCTCGCGCCCCTCTCTGGTAGCAAGCGGGGCGCTGCTTGTTTCATTTTTATTGTGTGGCTTGTGGCATTCGCTTTCTTGGCAATTCGTCATTTGGGGCTGCATGCACGCTTTCGCCATCATGATCTGCATCACGTATCGCTCCGCCTTGGTCTCAAAACTAGGCCGAAAGCAAGCCAGCGAGTTCAGCAATCACCCGGTAATTTCTCTGCTGGCAACGATCATGACGTTTGAGTTTGTCGCATCTTCTTTGGCATTTTTAGCTATCCCAGTATCACAAATGTGGAAGTAGAAGCATGTTAAAAAAACTGGAAGCGCTTAAAGTTCATTACGCTATTCGCATCGGCTGGGTCGTCGTGCGAGTTGTTTTGGCATTTTGGATGGCGCAAACAGGTTTGCAGTTTTACTATCAGGGCTTCTGAAAGTGAGCACATTAAGTCTGTTTCGTAGCAATTTTTCGATCCGCGCTGGGGCGATCTTGTTTGCCTTGTGCTTTTCAATTTGCGCAGCGCTTTTACTGAACTTCAGCTTAGAATTTTTTATAGGTAACGATTTAATTTCCACAGATCCTGCGCAGCGGGCTGACCCTGCTCAGCTAAATCGTATTCAACAACGAATCAACAAAATTGCCGCGCAGCGTGGATCTACGAATCTGAAGCCAACTGATCTTGCCGTGGTCGTTGGTTTGTCAACAGCACGCGAGGGAATTGATCCCATCGCCTTTGAAAAGCTAGTTGGTTCAGATGTACGCTTGCTTAATCTTGCCGCAAGTGGCGGCAGCATGAGCGAGCTTCGCGCCTACACCGCACCACTCATACAAAGCAAGCTCAGGCCTTCCGTCGTTTATGTCATGGTTCATCCGAGTTGGCTGGCAGGCCGAGCTTCAAAGCAAGATATCTTATTGAAGAGAGAGCACTTGAACAGCCCCTCGTTGATTACGCAGTTCAGGAACTATCGCGCTTGGTTCATTGAGCAGATTTGGTTGATTCGCAATCGAGCGCTAATCCAAGCAAAGATCAATGAGGCATTTCTGCAAGCACGCCTTTTCGTTGGCGGCTTATTTTTTATGAGCGACAAGGCTGTCGCTTTGCAAGATGCCTTAGATCCTTGGGCAGTGCAGCTCAATTACGATGCCGATCACGCAACGCAGGATTTTTTAATGAAGCAGCTTTCTCAGTGGCGAGCGATGAATTGGTTTCAAGAGAGTGCTTTACTAGATAACTCACGTGAAGCATTGCAGCTTCGTGCTGCGCTTATAGAGTTATTTTCTGTGTCAGATAACGTTATTTTAGTAATGATGCCGGAAGCCAGTAGCTTTCGCTCTTTGGTTCCTCCAGTTGGAGAGGAATCGTTGGTCAGCATCGCTCGTTTGGCTGACACCAGAGTTCAGATTTGGAATTTTCGCCAATTTTTATCTGAAGAAAAATTTCATGATCTTGCGCATCCCAACCGGCTCGGACGACATGCACTGACTGAAAAAATAGCAGCAGAGTCTAAGGCGCTTCTAAACAAGTAAACTGTACAACTCACAAACTTTATGAGTTTGATCAGTTCACTCTTGCATTCGCCCACAAAGCTCAACCTTTAGGATGTCAACATGACCACATTCGCCAATCAACTCAAAGCAGAAATTGCCCGCATTGCCAAAAAATCCGGCAAATTTGAGACAGCCGATCTGAAAAAGTCATCGGCAAAATACCGCTCAGAAATCGCCGAACTCAAGCGCCGCATCTCCGCCCTCGAATCCGCGATCAGCCGCGTAAGCAAACAAGCCGGCAAAGCATCCAAGGTCGGCGCCAGCGCTTCAGAAGACAAAGAAAAACTCCGTTTCCGCCAAGACGGCTTCATCACCCTGCGCAAAAAACTCGGCCTCTCGGCCAACGAAATGGGCCAACTCCTCGGTGTCAGCGGCCAGTCCATCTATAAATGGGAACAAGGCAAAGCCAAGCCCCGCGCCAGCCAATTGCCCGCCATTGCAGCGGCTCGAAAAATGGGTAAAAAAGAGGTGATGGCCAAACTCGCCACTTAAAGCGTAGCGCAGGCAGATTTAAAAGCTCAGCGAGTCCCAAGCATTGGCTGCCGAAGCTTCTACGCCAGCCAATAGCTGGTACGTCGTCCACACCAAGCCTCGGCAAGAAGCCACCGCCCTCGCCCAGCTAGAGCGGCAAGGCTACACCTGCTATTTGCCTTTCATCCAAGCCGAGCGCATCCGCAGAGGCAAAGCCAGCATTTCCCCAGAGCCCTTGTTTCCCCGCTATCTCTTCATTCATCTCGATAGCAGCCAGCAAGGCAAAAGCTGGGCTCCGATCCGCTCCACCGTTGGCGTGAGCAATCTCGTTCAATTCGGCCAGCGAACAGCAAAAATAGATGACGCGCTGATCGAAGCACTTAAAACACGCGAGCAAGCCATTCCCACAAGAGAACTCTTTCAACCCGGCGATGCCGTCATCATCACCGCTGGCCCCTTTGCCGGCCTAGATGCCGTCTACCAAACATCCGACGCCGAACGAAGAGCCATGATCTTGATCGAGCTACTGAGTAAAACTATTGCGTTACAAATCAACACCGCAAGCCTCAGTAGAACTGATTAGTAAGCCCCGTTTCCGTGCAAATGAGTAAGATTTCACGGGATATATTGTCACAGCGCAGATACAATGTTCAATCTTAGACAAAACTGTCTTTGAGACAAGGCTATCGCGCTTGCTGAACGTGACACAGCACGGCGGTAGCTTGGCAAAACACAAATTTAGCGATTTTTCTCACCTTCCCCTAGCATCATGCTTAGCCGCCAAGCCAAACTCCAAGAAGACACCTACTTCCGAGTCATGCGTATCCTGCAAGACAATCCCGATCTCACTCAACGCGAGCTCGCAGAAAGACTAGGTATCAGCGTAGGCGGTCTGAACTACTGCCTCAAAGCACTCAGCGACAAAGGAATGGTGAAAATGAAAAGTTTTGCCAATTCCAAGAATAAGTTTGGCTACGTGTACGTTCTCACGCCCACTGGCATCGCAGAGAAAGCAGCGCTAACCCATCGCTTCTTGCAAAGAAAAATGCAGGAATACGAAGCACTGAAAGCTGAAATTCGCTTGCTGAGCGAAGAAGCAGCTCCGCAAAACAGTGCATTTATATAAGCAACACTCGCATTGCTTGATTGCCTCAACAAACCCCAACCCAAACATATGACAGAAAAGAAAATTGCAATCATCGGTCTAGGCTACGTTGGCTTGCCGCTTGCTGTTGAATTCGGCAAGAATCGCGAGGTTCTCGGCTTTGATATCAACACGATTCGCATCTCACAACTGCGCGCCGGTGAAGATAAAACGCTCGAGGTCACAAGCGCAGAGCTCGCTCACGCAAAACACTTGCAATTCAGCAGCGATCTCGCTGCATTGGGCGATTGCAGCATCTTCATCGTTACCGTGCCCACCCCGATTGACAGCGTCAATCGCCCGGATTTAACGCCCATCATCAAAGCCAGCGAAACGGTTGGTAAGGCCATGCAGGCAGGCGCTATCGTGATTTATGAATCCACGGTGTATCCTGGTTGCACAGAAGAAATTTGCGTTCCCATCCTCGAAAAGCTCTCTGGCCTCAAATTCAACGAAGGCTTCTTTTGCGGCTACAGCCCAGAGCGCATCAACCCAGGCGACAAGGTCAACACGCTGACCACGATCAAAAAAATTACCAGTGGGAGCACACCGCAGATTGCAGATGAAGTCAACGATCTCTACGGCAGCATCATCAAAGCAGGCACATGGAAGGCCAGCAGCATCAAAGTGGCCGAAGCGGCTAAGGTGATTGAGAACAGCCAGCGCGATTTAAATATCGCTTTTGTCAACGAGCTCTCCGTGATCTTTGATCGTTTGGGCATCGATACCACCGAGGTATTGGAAGCCGCAGGTAGCAAATGGAATTTTTTGCCTTTCCGTCCCGGCATGGTGGGCGGCCATTGCATAGGAGTTGATCCCTACTACCTGACTCACAAGGCTGAAGAAGTTGGCTATCACCCGCAGGTGATTCTCGCGGGCCGCCGCATTAACGACAACATGGCGCGCTATGCAGCCCGCAATGTGATTCGCCTCATGATCAAAAATGGCATTGATGTGGCGCGCAGCACCATTGGCGTGATGGGCATCACATTTAAGGAAAATTGCCCCGATATTCGTAATAGCAAAGTCGCTGATCTCGTCAAAGAACTCGTGAGTTGGGGTGCCAAAGTCGTCGTTACAGATCCTTGGGCGAATGCGGAAGAAGTCCATCATGAGTACGGTATTCATCTTGGAAAAATAGATGTAGCCAACAAAGTTGATGCCTTGGTTGTCGCTGTGGGTCACAACGAATTCCGCGCGCTAAGCCCTAACGATCTCAAAGCGCTTTGCCGATCAGATCGGCCTGTGTTAGCGGATGTTAAGGCGATTTACAACCGGCATATCGCTGTCGAGGCTGGCTTCATCGTATTTCGTTTTTAAGTTTTTGAGTTAAAGCACTTGCACAAGACGATTACCTCGCATTGAAACCGCGCGTGAAAAAACTTAATTTCTGCCCAATGACAGCTAGATTTGGTAATTTAAAAGGAGCAACGACAGCAGATTGCCTGCTTAGCCAAAATGAGGAACTCATTCACCTTATAGTAGAGTTTGGCTCTACATCTGCTCTTACCAGCAATGCACAATTGGCTGGGAGAAACTGCAAATCTACTTCACTTTCCTAGGAGTTCTGAGAATGTCAAAATACACCGCTCATGCCACAGCTATTATTGACGAAGGAGCACAAATTGGCGACTTCACGTCAATATGGCATTTTTGCCACATCGAGTCGTGTGCTGCAGTCGGTGAAAATTGTAATCTGGGTCAAAATGTATATATCGGCAATGATGCAAAAGTTGGCAACGCATGCAGAATCGGCAATTCCGTATCCATATTTTCGCATGTTGAGTTGAGCGATTTTGTCTTTTGCGGTCCGTTCATGGTGTTTACGCACATTTCGTTTCCACGTGCTGCAGTGACTAGGCGAAATAACTTTCGCAAAACCATTGTGAAATCCGGGGCTACATTGGGTGCTAACTCTACCATCGTACCAAATATTATCATTGGCTCAGGTGCGTTTATCGCTGCTGGCTCAACCTTAACTAAAAACTGCAAGGATTGGGCACTTATGGTCGGCGTACCGGCGCGTCAGGTCGGGTGGGTCAGCGCTTATGGCGAAAAAATTCCCCTGCCTTTGGTAGGCCAAGGTGAGTGGAAATGCGCACATACTGGAGACACGTATGTTCTAGCTGACCACACGCTTGTGCGCCATCCTGCTGGAGTTGATATCCTGCAATATCACCGAGGCACGAAATTTCTGCGAATGAAGAGTACTGATTGACATTGGCGCGAGTGTTCATTCATATGCATTTTTTTGATGGCCTTTGCATACAACTGAGCAAGAGATACAAAAGGCAGCACGTGACATCATGAGCTTTGTACGATCAGTCGCGGTACTTGTCAGCGGAACTGCGCTCGGGCATGGCATCACAGCAGCAGCGCTTCCGCTACTTTCCCGGCTCTATACACCTGCTGACTTTAGTCTGCTGGCAGTATTTGCAGCGTTAGTATCCATTCTTTCTGTAGCTGCGTGCTTACGCTTCGATATCGCAATCTCTTTGCCTAGCGATCACGTGGAAGCTTTAAGAGTGTTTGCATTAGCAGTAATCAGTGCGTTAATCTTCACGCTGCTGCTCGTCATACTCATGCCAATTGCCAGTCTCCATGTTGCAAGTGCAGCGAATCAATCTAATTTAGGCGCCTATCTTTGGATGCTCCCAATCGCTGTTTTACTTGCTGCCATATACAGCGCACTACAAGCATGGTTTGTACGGGCGAAAAATTTTGGGCTTATTGCTCGAAGCAGGGTAGTTCAGTCTGCATCCAGCACAGGCGTACAGCTAAGCCTAGGAGTAGCTGGAATAGCTCCGTTTGGACTAATTTTTGGGAGCGTCCTTAACGCTGGCTCTGCTTGCGTTCGCTTAGGAATAGAGTTTTACAAAACCAATAAATTGGTAGGACTACCGCAACTGTTGAATTACAAAGACATGCGTGATACTTTTCGAAAGTATGACCATTTTCCCAAGTACTCAACTACAGAAGCGGTCTGTAATAGCGCCGCGCTGCATGTTCCCCTGATTATGATTGCAGCGTTGGCCAGCGGCCCTGAAGCAGGTTATCTAACCTTAGCAATGACTGCTATGCAGGCACCCATGTCTCTTTTCGGAACCGCAGTGGGGCAAGTCTACGCTTCTTATGCGGCGAACGAACACCGCAATGCTAATCTAGGCAGGTTCACCGTTGAAATTTTAGGCAAGCTGATGTGGTCGGGGATCGGGCCGATATTAGCAATTGGCATACTGGCACCCCGCATGTTTGCTTGGATTTTCGGGCAAGAGTGGGAGCGCGCGGGCTGGCTAGTTGCATGGATGACACCTTGGTTTGTCATGCAATTCCTTGCCTCCCCGCTCTCTCTCGCATTGCATGTTGCAGGGAGGCAAAAGGCAGCTTTGTTGTTTCAAGTATTTGGATTAGCCCTCAGAATTTCAACCATATGGCTCGCTTACGCAATTACTCAGCCGCTGGGTGAAGCATATGCGCTAGCAAATTTCGCGTTTTATTCGATACATTTAGCTATCATCCTGAAAACCGTAGGTGTCAAGAGGGGTGAGATAACGAAATCTTTTTCGAAGCCTGCTTTAGTCATTCTTGCTTGGGTAATTGGGGCTGTAGCATTTAGCGCAGTGTTGAGTTGATTTAAAAAAGTATTCCTCTCAACCGATCATGGCATCCTCAAAAACACTGACTGCAAATCCAAGCCGGCCTGCGCATGCGCGCAGCGTCGCGGCTACATTTGACAGACTAATAATCGTCGGCGCAACGTACGTGTACGCGTTATCGATATTGCTCGCGTACCAACTTTACTTATTCCCGATCTGGGGCTACTATGGCTTTATATACAGCGCCCCCACTGTTTACGACTATGGTTTCGCTTTTTTCTTATTGACGATAACCTCCGCACTTTTGCCAAAGTCGTTTCTACGCCCATCGAGTGTTATCTTATTGTTCATGTATGCAATTGTTTTTGTGCCTACAGTCGTGATAACACTTTGTTTAAGTGCGAATACGCTGTCAACTCACTGGAAAATTCTTGCTGCATTGACGATCGCAACTGCATTGAGTTCAGTCGTTGCGAGGCTACAGACTAAAACAGCGCCGAAATCTGTCGGATACCCAAGCTCTTACTTTGTGAATTCGTTCCTAATACTGTGGGCTGCGATCGCAATACTCAATATTGCCGTCTATCACTCTGTGATGGGATTCGCTGGCATAGAGACCGCATATGAGCAACGGGAGGCAGGCGCGAGTAAAAATGCCCTCACAGCGTACTCACAGACACTTTTCAGTACAGTCGTTAACCCTACAATTTTTGTTTTAGGCCTTCTTTATCGTAAGAAACCCTTAGTATGGGTTGGCATTGCAGGAAGTTTACTCATTTATACGATCAGCGCACAAAAGACCATCATACTTTTGCCGATTATTCTCTATCTATTTTACAAACTGCTGTCGACAGGCAATCCTAGGTTGAGAACCCCTGCAGTCCCTTTATTATTGCTAGCGGTGTTAACTTTCTTTGCAAGCATGACCTACGAAGATAACGCAGTTGCTTTTTTGTTCGCTGCGCTTTTTGTCACTCGAACTATTGCTATACCAGGCCTTACTTATTCTCAGTATCATGACTTTTTCGTTACCAACGGGTATACCTTCTGGAGTCATGTTAAGGGCATTTCTGCATTGATTCCTACGCCAAGTGCTTATGTTAACGATCCTCTATGGCCAGGCTTGGGCTATATGATTGGAGAGTCATTTTATGGAAGACCCGATCTAAACAATAACGCAAATCTTTACTCAGGTGATGGTGTTGCCGCTGCTGGCTGGCTTGGAGTGATACTGATCGGTTTGATTTTTTCAATGTGGTTGAGGGCGCTTGACGCTATTGCGTCGAAATGGGATTCGACATTCACCGCTTTGATTGTGATGCCTCTAGCGATCTCGCTTACCAATGGCCACTTCTTCACCAATCTTCTCTCGTTCGGTGGCCTTGCGTGGTTATTCATCTTGTTCTTTTTCATTCCTCAACGTACGTTGATACTACCTCAAATTGCAAAAATAAGGCGTCTTTTGTAGTTTGCCAATAGCAATAATTTTTGCGACATCAAAGTCAAATTCTATAAGTTTAAATTCATGCAAGACTCTGTAGCGCCTATTTCCATTATTTGTCCATTTTGTAATCGCCTTGAAGGGCGGGAGTGGACAAGAGAATCAAACTACACAGTTGTGCGCTGCGAAAGCTGTCGACTTCTTTTTGTGAGTCCGATGCCAACTGAGGAGAAAATCGATAGTGCGGTGCGAACTGGTTTGCATTCGTCGAACGTCCCGAATCCGAACGTACGCAGTAGAAGAAATGCCAAAAAGATTGTTATCTATCGCAAAATTTTTGAGGCTATGTTTCCTCACTTGATATGTAGTGCCAAACCAATTACGTGGATTGATGTTGGCTCAGGCTATGGTGAAACATTGCAAGCTATCCAAATGATAGTTCCGAGGTATAGCATTGTCAAAGGCATAGAGCCTATGAAACATAAGGCGGAAAGCGCTGCTGGTCTTGGTCTTGATGTTACTAATGATTACCTTAAACATGGGCAATTCCAAGCAGACGTAATATCCCTAATTGACATTTATAGCCACGTCCCCAACTTTTGGTCTTTACTCGAATCAATTAAATCAAATCTCAAGCCCTCAGGTGAGTTTTTTATTGAATCTGGAAATTTAGCGGACTTAAACAACCGAGAAGAGTTTTTCGGTGAACTAGGCGTACCAGATCATCTAGTATTTGCGGGCGAAGCTCATTTTCTAAAGTATTTAGAGACAAGTGGCTTTGAAGTACTCGAAATTAGACGCGATAGGGCAGATGATCTGACAGATTTCTTGAAATCAATTGTTAAAAAAATTCTTGGTCGTCCGGTAAATATTTCTATGCCGTACACGTCTAAATACAGGCAGCTAAAAATTCGGGCTAGATTAAAGCCTGTGCATTGAGAATTTACAAATACAAAAGGAACGTATGCGAATTCTCCACTGCTGCCTCTCAAACTATTATGTAGACAACTTCGCCTACCAAGAGAACGAACTGGTTGCGGCTCATATAGCGGCAGGCCATGAAGTCTTGGTGATAGCGTCTACAGAAACCTTTGGCTCAGACATGAAAATTACTTATCTTGAACCGAGTAGCTACCTCGGCTCGGACGGAGCTAATGTCGTTAGATTACCGTACAGCAAATGGTTGCCACATAAAGTTATGCGAAAACTACGCATACACCCTGATTTTTCTGAAGTACTTAATTCTTTCCAACCCGACTCCATACTGTTTCATGGAACATGTGGCTGGGAACTTTTGACAATTACCGCATACGCGAAGAGCCATAGTAGCGTCGCGTTTTACGTTGATAGCCACGAAGACTATAACAATAGCGCACGAAACATCCTTTCTAAGTGGTTGCTGCATTACGTTTACTATCGAACAATATTGCGAGCGTGCTCACCTTATATCAGAAAAATCTTGTGTTTCAATATCGACTCCATGCATTTTTTACAGGATTTATATGGATTAAATCCGAAGCAACTAGAATTTTTCCCGCTAGGCGGGACAATATTTACCGACTCGGAATATCACTCAATACGCTCTTCAGTACGAAAACAATTTGGTTTCGACGAAGATAAAGTTATCTTCATACAAAGCGGAAAAATAAATCGCTCAAAAAAATTAGTTGAATCTTTAGTTGCTTTTCAAGCATGCAAAAATCAGAAGTTTCGATTTTTAATTGCTGGCAAGTTGGAAGAAGATATTGAACGAGCAGTAATGCAGATAGTCTCATCGGATACTAGAATCAAATTGCTTGGTTGGCTCAATCCCAAAGAACTTCAATCAATGTTGTGCGGCGCGGACGTATACGTACAGCCAGGAACTCAATCTGCCTCAATGCAAATGAGTTTATGCTGCAGATGCGTCGTTGTTCTTGCTGACAGCATAAGTCATAAGCCTTACATGCGAGAAAATGGTTGGTTAATCACCCAAGAGCAATCAATATCTCAAGTGTTTACCACGATAGCAAAGTCACCGAACAAAATTCCTCTTATGAGCATTAACTCGGCATCTCTTGCTGCAGAATTACTAGACTACAAGAAACTCGCTGAGAGAATATATCTTTGATATCTACAAGCTCAGCACCACCTTGCACTTTGCGATGAATACTCTTAAAAAAACCAGATCATATGCAGTTTGCTGTAACTGCGTTATGGACACCACTGACTCAAACATTTCTTTTGATGACCAAGGAAGATGCGAATATTGCATTAACTTTGAATCAGCGATCAAGCCAAACTGGAATACTGGCGCACAAGGTACCTCTGAACTCATGCTAATGGCCGACGCCATTCGCACCAACGGAAAGGGGCGTGACTTCGACTGCATCATTGGCTTGAGCGGCGGACTAGACAGCTCTTACACCGCCTATATTGCTAAAGAAGTGATGGGCTTGCGCCCTCTTCTGTTTCATGTAGATGCAGGCTGGAATACGGATCAGGCCGTGGGTAATATTGAAAAACTGGTGGATGGCTTGAGTCTTGATCTCTACACCGAGGTCATCAACTGGGAAGAGATGAAAGATTTGCAGTTGGCATTTTTACGGGCGCAGATCTCTGATCAAGATTTACCGCAGGATATTGCTTTTTTCTGCTCGCTCTATAAATTTGCTCACAAGCACAAAATCAAGCATGTCATTACTGGGGCTAACTATTCAACAGAATGTTGCAGAGAGCCGGAGCAATGGGGCGGCTATCCGGGGGCAGATTTGCGCTTGGTGAGGGATATTCATTCTAAATTTGGCACACGTCCGCTGAAGACTTTGCCGATGATGGATATCATGGTTTATAAGATTTGGTATCAGCGCTTTTTAGGGATGCAGATCGTTAAGCCTTTGAATCTTGTGCCGTATATAAAGAAGGATGCCGAAGATTTACTAGAAAAAAAATATGGCTGGAAACGCTTTCAACATAAGCATCATGAGTCGCGGTTTACGCGCTTCTACGAAGATTACTGGATGCCGCGTAAGTTTGGTTATCACAAGCGCAGGGCGCATTTTTCTAGCCTGATTATGACGGGGCAAATGACACGCGAACAAGCGATGGCGCGGCTAGAAAAGCCAGAAATGGATGACCATTTCTTAAGCCAAGAGTTCGAATATGTGGCTAATAAACTCGGTGTTTCAGTGGATGAGCTTCAGAAGATTTTTGATGGCGAAAACAAGACCTATCGAGACTACAAAAACAAACGATGGGCTATTGGCTTGGGCGCTAATGTGATGCGCTTGCTGGGCATGGAAAGAAGGTATTTCAGGTGATCCACATCATTGATTACGGCCTAGGCAATGTGCAGGCTTTTGCAAATTTGTATAAGCGCCTGGGTATTGAATGCGTCAGGGCTCACACCGCAGAAGATTTGCAGGGTGCAACGCATTTGATTTTGCCGGGCGTGGGCGCATTTGATCATGCGATGGAGCTTTTCGATGCGTCTGGCATGCGCGAGCCAGCAGAGCGCCTTGTATTGGAAAAGAAATTGCCAGTGCTGGGCATTTGTGTGGGCATGCAAATACTTGCAGAGTCTAGCGAAGAAGGCGCTCTCAAGGGATTGGGTTGGGTCAAAGGCCGCGTTAAGAGTTTTGAGAATCATCCTGCATCAGCGGCCTTGCCCATGCCGCACATGGGCTGGAATGATGTGCAGCCAGCAAACGCTTCGCCCTTGTTTCAGGGTTTTGAAAATAACGCGCGCTTTTACTTTTTGCATTCGTTTTATTTTGATTGCACGAGTGCTGAAAACTCTGGGGCACGCAGCGCGTATGGTTTTGATTTTGATTGCGCTGTGCGTAATGAGAATGTGTATGGCGTGCAGTTTCATCCTGAGAAAAGCCACCATTGGGGTACGGCACTTTTGAAGAATTTTTCGGAGCTCTAAGATGCTGCGCCCCAGAATTATTCCTTGCCTCTTGGTTCACGAAGGTGGATTGGTAAAAACTGTTGAATTTAAAAACCCAAAATACGTGGGTGATCCGATCAACGCTGTCAAAATATTCAACGAAAAAGAAGCTGATGAGCTCGTTGTTTTGGATATTGATGCGACGGCTCAAAATCGAGAACCAGATTACAAAATGATTGCGCATTTGGCTGCTGAATGCCGCATGCCTTTGTGTTACGGCGGTGGCGTTCGGGGGCCTGAGCAAGCTAAGCGAATTATTGGCCTAGGTGTAGAGAAAGTAGCCCTGAGCGCGGCGGCTATTGAAAATCCGGAGTTTGTGGCTGAGACGGCGCAGGCGGTGGGCAGGCAAAGCGTGGTGGTGGTGTTAGATGTTCGTAAAAAATCTGGGCTGTTTAGTAAATGTTACGAAATCTACACGCGTAACGCTACGCGTAAGCACAAGCTGGACTTATTTGAAACCATACATCGAATGCAATCTGCCGGAGCCGGCGAGATTGTGGTGAATTCGATTGATCGTGATGGCCAGATGAAAGGCTACGATCTTGAGCTTGCAGCCGAGATCCAAAAGAGCATCAAAGTGCCGCTCACCTTTTTGGGTGGCGCTGGATCGCATCGAGATATCGAAGCACTTCAAAGCAAATGCGGTGTGGTGGGCGCATCAGCGGGCAGTTTGTTTGTCTTTAAGGGCCCTTACAAAGCTGTGCTCATCAACTATCCCGATCCTAAGCAGCGAGACGAGATATGCCGCACGGGGCTGGCTGCGTTTCATCAAAAATAGAAGGCTTTCATGTTTGACAATAAAACTTTGCTGATCACTGGCGGCACAGGCTCTTTTGGCAATGCAGTGCTGAAGCGCTTCTTGGCATCTGATTTGCGAGAAATTCGCATTTTGAGCCGCGATGAGAAGAAGCAGGATGACATGCGCAAGAGATACAACCATCCAAAGCTCAAGTTTTATATCGGCGATGTGCGCGATGCGCGTAGTGTTTCAACGACGATGCGCGGCGTTGATTTTGTCTTTCATGCCGCTGCGTTGAAGCAAGTGCCTTCGTGTGAGTTTTATCCCATGGAAGCAGTTCGCACGAACGTACTGGGTACAGAAAACGTGTTGGAAGCTGCCATTGCTGCGGGCGTGACACGCGTGATATGCCTGAGCACAGACAAGGCGGTTTATCCGATCAACGCGATGGGTATCAGTAAAGCGATGATGGAGAAGGTGATGGTGGCGGCCAGCCGCAATTTAGAAGGCACTCCCACCGTGATCTGTGGTACGCGCTATGGCAATGTCATGGCTTCGCGTGGCTCAGTCATTCCATTGTTCATTGACCAAGTGCGCAGCAATCAACCGATCACAGTCACGGATTCGCAGATGACGCGCTTCATGATGACGCTAGATGACGCGGTTGATCTCGTGCTCTATGCGTTTGAGCATGGCAAGAATGGGGATATGTTTGTGCAGAAAGCACCTGCAGCAACGGTTGGCGTGTTGACCGAAGCGATTCTGAGCTTGATAGGTAAACCGGCTCATACAGTAAACGAAATCGGAACGCGGCATGGCGAAAAGCTCTATGAGGCTTTGCTGAGCAGAGAGGAAATGGCTTGCGCAGAGGACTTGGGCGAATACTTTCGCGTGCCTGCGGATTCGCGCGATTTGAATTATGCAAAGTATGTCGAACAAGGGCAAAAGCGTTTGACGGATGCGTCTCATCATGAGGAATACAACTCTCACAACACAACGCGCTTAGATGTCGAGGGAATGAAAGCACTTTTGTTGAAACTTGAATTCATGCAACGCATCGTCAAAGGTGAGCCTGTTCAAGCAACGGATTGATTGATCAATTTTTAAAGTTATGAATACTCAAAACACGCTGTCTGTCGAGCAAATCGAGGCTTTTTATCACGATGAGTTCGTGAAAGATCAGGTTGACCATTTTGTGAAGCTTTTTGGCGCTCAGTCAGGCGGGCGGCATGTGACGGACATGGGCGGAGGCTGTGGCTTCTTTGCTCAAAGTTTAGCAGGCCAGACGGACTACGCTGTCAAAGTGATCGATATGGATCCAGCGTCTGTTGCGGTTTGCAAAAAAGCGAGCATAGACGCCGCACAAGGCGATGCAATCTCTCCTTCAATTGTCGGCAACGAAGATATCATTACGTTTAATCTTATTCTTCATCACTTAGTAGCAGACACGGAGCGCGATACATTGGCCTTGCAGGGCCGCGCCTTGGCTGCTTGGCTGCCGCAAGCAAAAGCCGTATTCGTGAACGAGTACATCTACGAGTCATACATCACAAATTTATCCGGCTGGTTGATTTTCCAGATCACAAAAAGCTCCGTGCTGTCTGCTATTGGAAGCATCGTGTCAAAAATCATTCCCTCCCTCAAAGCCAATACATTCGGTGTGGGGGTTAGATTTCGTTCGCATGATGAATGGCAGAAAATTTTCAATGCGATCGGTTTCACCGTCAAGCAAAGTGTGATTGGCGCTGACGAGCCAGTGAGCTTAGCGCGCCGCGTCCTTTTTATCAAAAAAATCAGGAGAGATAGTTTCATGCTTGTTCCCGCATCTTTGACTTCTGCTTAACGCTCTCTTGCAATCAATCAAAATGAAAATCGCCATCACTGGAGCCGACGGATTCATTGCTAAGAATCTGCGCGTTCGCCTGCAAGAATTAGGGCATTCAGACATCGCACAAATTACACGATCCACTTCGCAAGAAGAACTAGTGCGATGCTTGGCTACCGTTGATTGCGTGTTTCATTTAGCAGGTGTCAATCGGCCGCAAGATTTGGCTGAATTTGTAACAGGTAATGCAGGACTGACGGAATCTATTTGTGATATTTTGACTAAATCCAAGCGCGGCGCACGCTTGGTTCTAACGTCTTCAACGCAAGCCGCTTTGGACAATCCCTATGGCCGAAGCAAAGCGGCGGCAGAAACTGTGGTGCGAAAATATGGCGCTGCGAATCATGCGCCAGTGCATATTTTTCGCTTACCCAATGTGTTTGGGAAATGGGCTCGCCCCAATTACAACTCGGCAGTAGCGACTTTTTGCCACAACTTAGCACACGGACTGCCGATCTCTGTGAACGAATCTGCTCCGTCGCTCAGCTTGGTCTATGTAGATGATGTTGTACAAGCTTTTGTTGATTGCCTCAATGCACCTGTCTCGGCTCAAACTGTGCCGGATTCTTTTGATGCGGTATCGCCCACATACACAACAACGATTACTGAGGTTGCGCGTATTCTGAAAAGCTTCGTTGGCAGCCGAGGTACCCTTGTTACAGAGCGCGTCGGCAGTGGCTTCATACGCGCGCTCTACAGCACTTACATCAGCTATTTGCCGCCGCAGTCTTTCGCCTACACCGTGCCACGCCATGCAGACGCACGCGGTGAATTTGTAGAAATGCTAAAGACAGAAGATTCTGGGCAATTTTCTTACTTTACGGCTCATCCCGGTGTGACGCGAGGAGAGCACTATCACCATAGCAAAACCGAAAAGTTTCTCGTTCTGAAAGGAACTGCGCATTTTGGTTTTCGGCATATTGTGAGTGGCGAAACGCACGAGCTGATCACTCGCGGAGGCGAAGCGAAAATCGTAGAAACCGTGCCCGGCTGGACGCACAACATCACCAACATCGGAAATGACGAAATGATTGTGATGTTATGGGCGAACGAAGTGTTTAATCGCGAGCGCCCTGACACGATCAGCATGAAAGTAAAGCCATGAAAAAACTAAAAGTGCTGAGCGTGGTTGGTACGCGACCAGAAATCATTCGCCTTTCGCGCGTGCTTGCGGCGCTTGATCGGGATTGTGAGCACATCCTCGTCCACACTGGCCAAAATTATGACTACGAGTTGAATCAAGTTTTCTTTGACGATCTAGGCGTACGTAAACCAGATTTTTTCTTGAATTGTGCAGAGAAGAGTGTAAGCGCTGCAAACACGATTGGAAATTTAATCACGGCAGTGGATGAAGTGTTAGCGCAAGTTAATCCTGAAGCGATGCTTGTGTTGGGTGATACCAATAGCTGCCTCTCGGTGATTCCAGCTAAGCGTCGTAAAGTGCCCATTTTTCATATGGAAGCAGGCAACCGCTGCTTTGATCAACGCGTGCCAGAAGAGACGAATCGCCGAATCGTCGATCACACCGCCGATATCAATTTAACGTATAGCTCGATAGCGCGCGAATATCTACTCCGCGAAGGATTGCCACCGGATCAGATCATCAAGACGGGTAGCCCCATGTATGAAGTGTTGCATCACTACATGCCGCAAATCATGCAATCAAACGCGCTACAGAGACTTAATTTGAATGCCACTCAATACTTTTTAGTAAGCGCTCATCGAGAAGAAAACATCGAAAGTGAAAGCAGTTTTACTAAGCTAGTGCAAATTTTGAATACGCTCGCTGAGACGCATCAACTACCTGTGATCGTCTCTACGCATCCGCGTACTCAGAACCGAGTGAATGCTACAGCCACAACTTTTCATCCACACGTCAAACTCATGAAACCTCTCGGTTTTCACGATTACGTAAACCTACAGATGAATGCCAAGGCCGTGCTTTCTGACAGCGGCACAATCAATGAAGAATCATCAATCCTCAATTTTCCGGCCTTGAATCTGCGTGAAGCACATGAGCGACCAGAAGGTATGGAAGAAGCGGCTGTGATGATGGTTGGCTTAGAAGCAGATCGGGTGCTCCAAGGTTTGCGCATTTTAGAAAATCAGCCCAGAGGCGAGCAGCGCAGTCTCAGGCTGGTGGCTGACTACAGCATGCCGAATGTGAGCGACAAAGTGGTGCGGATCATTCATAGCTACACAGACTATGTCAAACGAGTGGTTTGGAAGCAATACTGAAACATTAGCTCATGCGCATCGCTTTAATTGCAGATACGTTTCCACCGCTACGAACCTCTGGTGCGGTTCAGCTAAGGGATTTATCGCGTGAATTCGTGCGGCAAGGACATGAATTGACGGTCATGCTGCCCGATTCAACTCTCAAAGAATCGTGGCAACTGGAGAATTTCGATGGTGTGCACGTTTTGCGTTTAAAAGCTGCGCAGACCAAAGACATCAACTATGTGCGGCGAACCATTGCTGAATTTTTGATGCCTTTTTTTATGCGCCGTAACTTTCTGCAGAGTGCTCTTGCTCACGAGCGGTGGGATGGCGTTGTGTGGTACTCGCCCTCCATTTTTCATGCTCCTTTTGCGAGCTATCTTAAAAAGACGAGTGCATGCAAGGCATATCTGATCATCCGAGATATCTTCCCTGAATGGGCCGTTGACATGGGCTTAATGGGACGCGGTTTGCCTTATCGTTTTTTTAACGCAATAGCGCGATACCAGTATTCAGTAGCGGATGTGATTGGTGTGCAAACGCCGGGAAATCTATCATATTTTGATCGCTGGCGCAAGCACGCCGGTCGCAAGCTAGAAGTCCTACAAAATTGGCTGGATCAGCCTGCGAACTTACGCTGTCCGATACGGATCAGTGATACGGCTCTAGCTGGACGCACAATATTTATATACGCTGGCAATATGGGGGTGGCTCAAGGCATGGATGTTTTGCTAGAGCTGGCTTCCAAGCTTGTCTCAAACCAAGGTATCGGATTCGTATTTGTGGGGCGCGGTAGTGAGTCGCAACGACTGAGAGATTTAGCTCAGGCAAGAAAATTGACAAATGTTCTTTTCTTCGATGAAATTTGTCCTGATGAAATCCCAGATCTATATTCACAATGCCACGTAGGTTTGGTTTCGTTAGATTCGCGCCATAAGTCACACAACATTCCGGGTAAATTTTTGACTTACATGCAATCTGGCCTTCCAGTATTGGCGAATGTCAACGCGGGTAATGATCTTGCTTCAATCATTCGTAACGAGCAAGTTGGCCAAGTATGTGAAAGCAATCAAAGTGACGAATTGGTTAGCTTTGCACTCCAGATCAACGAGCAGATAGCGGAGGTGAATGGGATTGCTGATCGATGCAAAAGCCTATTTGCGCGAGAATTTTCAGCACGCCAAGCAGTGACGCAGATCGCTAAAGCCTTGAAGAAATAGAGCCCAGGGGATTTTGCGCTAACTCACGTTGTTTGGAAAAAATCTCGCATGAACGAATTGTAGTTTTTTGAGAAGATCATCAGCAACATCAGCGTATCAACCAGCGGAGGCGAGGGTGGCAACACCGGGTTTCAACCAGTAAATCAAAATCGCCACCTTTGGCTGCATCATCAACGCGAGAGCCAAAAAGCCACGCGCACGCATCAGCACCAAAAATCTCTTGTGTATGCGGCTTGATGAGGCTGATGTGGGCTGGGCTAAGGCGCATAGTTTTTTGATTAGGCCGTCGTTTTATGCAGCCATATC
>JAYSRZ010000370.1:0-1301 GCA_043720775.1 Variovorax sp.
CAGCGCCATGCGTTCGTCCAATTCTGCCAAGCGCTGCGGCTCCAGCTCGGTTTTGCGCAAATAGCTGTTCAAGCTGTGCGCGGCGTCTTCAAGCTGCGCCAAAGTTGATGCTAAAACGTCTGCCAAAGCTTTAAATTCAGGCTCAATATGCGCGCGGGCCTCCAAAGCGCTGTGGGCTTTGACCAAGCTGCTGATCACGTCAGCGTTGGAGCCGGATTCATCATCTTGCAGCGCCGAAAACGCCGTTTGCGCCGCTTCCAAGAGCGATTGCGCGTTTGACAGCTTGGTGTGCTGCGCGTTCAGCTCATCCCATTCGTCTGCGCCTGGCGCTAGTTTGTCCACTTCGGTGATTTGCCACAACATGCGTTCGCGCTCGTTTTGCAGGTTATGCATCGCTGATTTGGCGGTGTCTAGCGCTTTGGTGGCTGCTCGCCATTGTGTCCATAGAGCACTCAACGGCTGGCAATTGTTGCCCGCATAAGCGTCCAGCAGGTCGCGCACAGCATCCGCACGGCTCAGCGTTGCCCAAGCGTGCTGGCCGTGAATGTCGACCAGCTCGTCGCCCAGTTCTTTGAGTTGCGCCGCCGTGGCGCTGCTGCCATTGACCCAAGCGCGGCTTTTGCCAGCCGTATCAACGGTGCGGCGCAGTAACAAGGTGTCTTCAAAAGTGCCTTCCACAGCAAAGCCAGCATTTTCCAGCCAAGTGTTTAGCCAACTCTTTCGCGCTGTAGGAATATCAAATTCAGCGCTCACTTCCGCACGGTTAGCACCCTCGCGCACCCAAGCGGAGTCTGCGCGAGCGCCCAAAGCCAGTTGCAGCGCATCAATCAAAATCGATTTGCCTGCGCCCGTTTCACCCGTCAGCACCGTGAAGCCGCTGCTTAAATCAAGCTCCAGCTCGCGCACGATAACAAAATCACGCAGCGCTATTCGTTTCAAACCCGTGCTCTGTGCCGCCATGCTCAAGATCCCCCCTCGTTCCAATGCAGTTTTTTGCGCAGCGTATCGTAATAGCTCCAGCCCTTGGGGTGTAAAAATCGCACGGAATATTTCGATTTCATCAGTTTGATGCAATCGCCAATCAACATTTCTGTGATCGACTGCATGTCAAAATTAGCGCTTGCATCGCGGCCAGAGACGACTTCTACGGTAATCTCAACTGCATTGGCCAGCACGATGGGGCGGTTTGACAAGTTGTGCGGCGCAATCGGTGCGAGCACCCAGCCCGGCACGGACGGGTGCAACAACGGGCCACCGGCTGACAACGAATAGGCGGTCGAGCCGGTCGGCGTTGCAATGAT
>JAYSRZ010000371.1:0-1301 GCA_043720775.1 Variovorax sp.
CGGCGGCGACGGCGTTTTTTCGGTGCATCGTCATCCTCTGAATTTGATGCCGAATCCTCGCCCTCTACTCCAGCAGACGTTTCGTTAGCTGGTTGCACACGCGGAGCCTTCACCGCTTTCACAATTTTCGGCGCAGCCTTCTGTTCTTCCCTCGCAAGCTTCGCCAAATCTTCTCTACCCGCTTGATCAGCTTCAGAAAACTCCAGCCACCAATCGGCCAAGCTCACAGCCACTTCGCCCGTCTCAGCACGCAAGCGCAGAAAATCGTAGCCGGCTCTAAAGCGAAGATGCTCGACCAAGCTGAAGACGGAGCTGCTGGTGCGTTTGTCGAAGCGGGGCTGCATCATCCAGATCTCGCGCATATCCGCAGCGAGCTTGCCACGGCCGCTCACATCCCCGATGCGGGTGTTGAAGACTTCATCAATCGCATCTTGCAGCGCTGGGAAGGGATGCTCGTTGCGAGATTTCTTTTTCTCCCAGAGCTCATTCACATCGCGCCAGAGCACGCAGGCGAGCAAGTAGCTCGGGCTCACGCCTTTGTCTGCGGCGATGCGTTTGTCAGTGTCAAGCAAAGCGGTGTTAATCATCGGCTCATCGGCGCGCGCCACGATCACGTCGAGCAGCGGATAGATGCCTTTGGCCAGCCCGAGCTCGCGCAAGGTTTGAATGCTGGCAATGCCGTGGCCGGTTTGCAAAAACTTGAGCATCTCATCAAACATGCGGCTTTGCGGCACGTCATTGAGCAGGCGCAACATCTCAGTCAGTGGCTTCGCAGTCTTCGGCTCAATCTTAAAACCGCTCAATGCTAGTTTTGCAGCAAATCGCGCAGCGCGAATGATGCGCACCGGATCTTCGCGATAACGCGCCTCCGGCTCGCCAATCATCTTGATACGCTTTTTGCGAATGTCATCAAGCCCTTTGTGATAGTCCACAACCACTTGCGTCTCCGGGTCGTAATACATCGCGTTGATCGTGAAATCGCGGCGCGCGGCATCTTCTTCCATCGGGCCCCAGACGTTGTCGCGCAACACGCGGCCGCTCGCGTCCACGGCATGCTGCATGCCGACCAGCGCCGCCTTCGATGTTTTCTCATTGCCGCTGACCTGCTCTGCATCTGCGCTATCCAGATGCGCGCGAAAGGTGGACACTTCAATCACCTCATGCTCGCGTCCCCGGCCATACACCACATGCACGATGCGAAAGCGCCGGCCAATCACGAAGGCGCGTTTGAACAAGCGCTTAACTTCCTCTGGCTCCGCATTCGTGGCCACATCAAAATCTTTGGGTCGCAAGCCCAGCAG
>JAYSRZ010000372.1:0-3712 GCA_043720775.1 Variovorax sp.
CCAATGATGCCGAAGCTGCCGCCCGGCCCACCTGTCTTCGGATACGGAATCTCTAGCCGCATCCAATGCACGCCGGTATCCGCCCATTCCGTCCAATCAAAATTCACATCGCGCTGGCCGTCTTTTTCAAACACGAAGCCTTGCGGCGTCGTGCGCAATTTAAATTTCGCCGAGATATCACCCTCGCTCATGCTGTGGCTCATCTTGTGCAAAAAGCTGCCATGCATCGGATCCATCACGTTGTCGATCACGTAGCGATAATCTCCCGCCCACTCGACATAGCAGAGGAAATTGCTCCAGACGGCATCGTCTGTGATCTCGAGTGGCAGGTTGAGCGGCGGCGCTTGCGTTATGTTCGTTGCGCTGTTGAAGAGCCACACTGCGCCGGCTTCTTCCTTCACGTGAAAGGCAAGCGTGGCACGAGAATTCTCCAACGGACAGCCCGGGCTGGCCGGCACCTTAGTCACCATGCCATCGCAGCGCACCTCGATGCCGTGATACGGGCAGGCCAGCCTGTCGCCTAAATTCACGCCCATTGAAAGCGGCGCGCCGCGATGCGGGCAATGGTCTTCCAGTGCATGAGCCTTGCCCGCGCTATCTCGCCACAGCGCAAGCTTGTAGCCAAGCCTTCTGAGCGCGCGGGGCTTGTCGGTGATCCAGTCGCTCGGGCAAATCGGATACCAAAGATTCTTCAGGCCTTTCTCCAATGCGGCGCTGATCTCGGCTTTGGTGGGGGCGGGTTTGGGCGTGGGTTTGACAAGGGTTTCAGTCATGGCTTGCTCCAAATGAGTTGCTGACAAGGTAAGAATAAGTTTCCGGACGCGAAAGACGCGAAGGTTACGCGAAAGACGCGAAGAAGAAATACCAAGTTTTGGGTTTTATTCTTTTGGTTTTCTTTCGCGCTTTTCACGTAACCTTCGCGTCTTTCGCGGCCGGATGTTTTGTATTTCATCTTTCAAGCCGCCGACAAACGCTTGAGCTCAGCAGAAAAGCTCTCTGCATTCCACATCAGGCCATTCGGCGCCAACGGCCCGCTTTGATTCAGATAAGCCACCAGTGGCTCTAACTCCCAATGGCCCTGTGCAAACGCCCGCTCCATCGCATCGCCCAGCAAGATTTCATATTGGCTGGGCTCGCGAGTGCGGGCTTGATGCGGGTTGACATACATGGCATCGATCTTCATAGTCATTCCTAAATTAATAGCACTTCACGCAGGTTCTACTTGGCCTACAGCCGCTTTTCAGTTAAAAATTGCCCGCCAACAGCCACTTGAGGCTGCCGGCGGGTATGCCCATCAATACCGCCATCAATCGCCCATTCGGCAAAGACTGTGGGCCCCGGTGTGAACTCGCGCGGCTGCCAGTCTTGCGTCAAATGATCTTCATCGGCGTTGTATTCAATCAAGCCACCCACCGGGCATTCAAAATACCAAAAATACGCACTCGATATCGGATGACGCCCTGGCCCCAGCTGCGTCTTCCAAAGAGCGCGGCTCATCGCCATGCCGCCGCCAAAGACTTCATGGATATCGCGCACTGTAAATGCAATGTGATTGAGGCCACGCTTAGATTTACCATCTGCGCCCGGCGGCAATTGAAGCAGAAAAATATCGTGATGCCCACCTGTGGCGCTGCATCGCAGAAATGCGCCGCGCCCCGGATAGCTGTCGCTCATCACAAAACCGAGCGCCTCATAAAACGCAACCGCTTCCGTCAAACAATCGCTGAACAACACCACATGACCAATCTCCACAGGCGTCGCGCGCTCGTAAATCGGTGATGGCGCATTGATCCGCTGCTCTGCGCCATACGGATTGCTCGGCGAGCCTTGAAAAGCCACTACGCGCTGCTGGCTCACGCGAAACGTGTGCTTCAAGCCATGCGGATCGCGCAGGGTGATCTCTTTCAATTCACTCTCGTTTTCATAGCGCATAGCGCAGAGAATCTGCCGGGCAGTGGCTGCTTTGAGCAGAGAATCAAGGGAAGAAACGTCCTTCATACCCCACACCACTTCACGCAGCGTCGCGCCCACTTCCATAGCTGGCGCAAGACGCACATCACTGGGCTGACGCACGATGACTTGCGCCCCCGAGAGCGTCTCATATGACTGTTCTTCATCGCTCACCGCGAGTTCTTTCAAGCCCCAATCGTTGAAAAACTTTTGCGCGGCTTGCCAGTTTTGCGGCGTGCCATCGCTTGAATAAACGATGGCATCAATGCCTTGAATTCCCGTCTCCAACATGATCTAGCCCGCCATCCGTAACTGCGAAGGCCGCATTTCTTCACGAATCACTTTGCGCAGACTGCTCTCCAATTGCTCGCCCACCATCGATTGGTGCAAGGCCTGATTGATCAGCGTTTGGTAGCCGCGCTCGCCTGCTTTGGCTTTAAAGAATGCAATGACTGAGCCATCCAGCATGATGGAGACACGCTGCTTACCTAAGCGTTGCTGAACCGCAGCGCTGAAATCCGATTGGCTCACGTCTTTGAGTGCGACGCGCAGGCGTGGTGGTTTAGAGATATTGGGCAAGGATGTCGATTTCATGGGGCTCTGCCTTTCGCATGGAAATGATGTGAATTTCGTCGTCAGTTTCTGTATGACAAATGGTCACGATGCTTGTGTTTAAAAATCCTGTCGAGTTAAATCGCTGCTCGCCCGAATAATCACGTGCATCCTCCAACGTGAAAGTCGGACCACCAAATACTTGGGATGCAACAGCAAAATCAAACCCATGCTTCTTCAGATTGGTCTGCCGCTTGGATTCTTGCCAAGTGAATTTCATGGTTCTTTATTATGCATATAAAAATATGTATTGAAAAGCCTCGGATCAGCTCGCCCAAGGCAAAGGCTTTTCATTCCTGCCCCAGTAAAAACTCTTTTGCGTCATGTATTCCATGATCGAGGCCGCGCCCTTCTCGCGCCCCAAGCCGCTCATTTTGTAGCCTGTGAAGGGCGTGCTGATGGAGAAGAGTTTGTAGGTGTTGATCCAGATCGTGCCGGCTGTGATGGCACTGCCTAGGCGTAGTGCCGTCTTGTAATCTTGGCTCCAAATGCCGCAGGCTAGGCCGTAGTCGTTGTCGTTGGCCTGAGCGATCAAATCCGCTTCATCTTCCCAAGGTAGCAAACAGAGCACGGGGCCGAAGATTTCTTCTCGGCATGTACGGCTCGTGTTGGGTAGGCCTTCGAAAATGGTGGGCTCGTAGTAGTATCCTTTTTCGTCTGCGCAGCGCTTGCCGCCGCAAAGCAATTTACCGCCCTCTTCCAATGCGATTGCGACGTAACGCTCCACGTTTTCGCGATGCGATTTGGAGATCAGCGGGCCCATGTGTGTTGTCTCCAGTGCAGGATCGGCAACGCGTAGTTTTGCGGTTTGCTGGAGCAGTCGGCGCTTGAATTCCTCGTACACGCTCGCATGCACGAAAGCGCGCGAGCCAGCAACGCAGCTCTCGCCGCTACTGCTAAAAATGCCGTAGATCACACCGGCCACCGCATGATCCAAATCAGCATCAGCGCAAACAATCGTGGGCGATTTGCCGCCGAGCTCCAGCGAGACGGGCATGAGCTTTTTTGCGGCCAACTCTGCTATGCCTAAGCCCACATTCGTGCCACCAGTGAACGCGATGCGCTTGATGAGCGGATGACGCACGAGCGCATCACCAACGATTGAGCCTTTGCCAGGGATGACGCTCAAAATGCCGGGCGGCAGGCCAGC